>NZ_KV793587.1:0-208525 GCF_001808505.1 Oligella sp. HMSC09E12 | reverse complement strand
TAAAGGAAGGGGTCTTACGGCAATTGTTGATAAAGCCTATCCTTAGTGCACAGCATGATATAGTTAACGGTACTGATTGTAAATTGTATATGAGGACTATAGTTAATGAGTCAGCAAAATGATTTCGCTTTTGAACTACAAACACTAAAAGTTGGTGTTGTTTCGGTGAGTGACCGAGCTTCACAGGGGATCTATGAGGATGAGGGGCTACCTGGACTCAAGGCATGGTTAGATGCGGCGGTTATTAATCCTATCGAGTATGTGCCACGCCTCATTCCTGATGAGTTAGACCTAATTTCAATGACCCTGAGAGAATTAGCCGATGAGGAGCAATGCCATTTGATCCTAACCACCGGCGGTACCGGTCCCACCCCTCGTGATGTGACGCCTGAAGCGACCTTAGCTGTGGCCGAACGTGTCGTGCCAGGTTTTGGTGAGCAAATGCGCCAAATCTCATTAAACTTTATTCCAACCGGCATTATCTCCCGGCAAGTGGGTGTATTACGTGGCAGTAGCGTGATTCTGAACCTACCTGGACGTCCTAAAGCCATTGCTGAAACCCTAGGCGGGCTAAAGGACGAAGCGGGTAAGCAAAAAGTTCATGGCATTTTTGCTTCAGTCCCCTTTTGTATTGAGTCCGTTAGCGGTTTAAAGGTCCGATGCAGACCAGAAATATGTAATGCCGTCTATCCGGGCGAAAAATGGCAACCCCTATAATGCAGCCTCACGCCTAACATACTAAAGGCTCCATTATCATATGACGGAGCCTTTTAGCTTTTAGTTTTTAATGCCGACCTTAACCACCGGTTTTGGCCATAATGCGGATAATCTGCTCAGGTTTTTCGTTAAACTCGTGCTTTTCAGGCTTTAGTTCAATCGCTAATCGCAGCGCCTCCTCTAACTCCTCATCGGAACAGCCACTGCGTAAATAAGGCTTTAAGTCGAAGCTATCATTTTGGCCAAGGCACAGATGTAATACCCCATCAGCGGTCATACGAACGCGATTACAGGTCTCACAGAAATGCTGCGAGCGCGGCGTGATAAAACCTAGCGAAAAACTGCCATCTGCCGTTTCCCAATAACGTGCTGGCCCGCCACCTTGAATCCGCGTGGACTCGATCAAATGAAACTTGGACTGCGCCTCCTCAATGATTGACTGTAGATTGACGTAGTCTAAGCGCTGCCCCGTCACGCCCATGGGCATAACCTCAATTAAACGCAGGATGAAGCCATGATCCATACAAAAACGAATCATCTGCTCAATGTGCTGTGTATTAATCCCAGCCAGGGGCACCATATTAATCTTGGTCCGTTCAAAACCAGCTGCCTTCACCGCTGCTAGACCCGCCAACACCTTAGGCAAGGAGTCACTACCGCTAATATTTTTAACCACCTCAGGACTTAATGAATCTAAACTGATATTAAATCGAGTTAAGCCGGCGTCCTTTAAGGCTTGGGCATAGCGAGCGAGCTGCGTGGCATTGGTGGTCATGGAAAGATCCTCTACCCCATCAAGTGCAGCGAGACGGCGCACTAAATCAACCACATTTTTGCGTAGTAGTGGTTCGCCGCCAGTTAATCTGAAGCGTGAGGTACCTAAACGGGCAAAGGCCGCCACTACCCGTTCGATTTCATCAAAGCTCAGGTAGTTTTCTGCATGCTCAAACTCTGTAAAACCCTCAGGAATACAGTAGGTACAGCGCAAATCGCATTTATCGATTAAGGAAATGCGTAAGTACTCAATGCGCCGATTAAATCGATCTACCAACATGATTACGCCAATCCTTTAACTAGTGAATTCAATATAGTGTCAATTATAGCAGATACCCGACTAATATGATCGGGTATCTCCGTGGTGAATTTTAAGCCAATGCCATTACTTAGAGAGTAATTCTAATATCTCGCGATGATTCATTTTCCTGGCAATATCCAAGGCGCTGATGCCATCAAAGTTAACTGCGCGCGGATCTGCGCCAGCTTCAAGCAAGGCCTTCACCGCTTCAACATTGCGTGCACTGACTGACATCATTAAGGGATTGGAGCCGTCTGGCGCAGGTGAATTAGGCCATGCGCCATGATCTAATAAATACTTGACGATTTTAGCATTACCCTTAATCGCTGCATAATGAATCGGTGACCAACCGAGGTTATTCAATTGAGCACCATGCTTTACCAACAGTTGTACCCGTGCTAAATCATCGGCCAAAGCAGGATACATGATGGCCGTTTCATAGTAGCTATTTTGCTTATTAATATCGACTTTAGGGTGAGTTGCCAAGGCCTCAAAGCTTTTTAAGGCACCCTCTCGATACGCATAGATTAAAGCAGTGTGGCCGTCACCATTTAATATATTAGGATCCTGACCTCGTTCGATGGCATCAAGGAGTTTACTAACGCGATCGTTACGCACATCAACCCACCAGTCATTCGCAAGTGCTGGGCTTTGCAGACATAACAAAAGCATCAAGGCACTAATAAAAGCAAAAATTTGTTGTTTAACACCTAATCGCATAAAAATCATTCCTAATAAAAACGCGTTGTGACTACACCGTAGGGCGTTGCACTTTTTTAAATAAGTTGAAAAAGTTTTCCGTGGTTGCCTCTTTGACCTCTTGTACCGAAATTTGTTTCAATTCGGCAATTTTTTCGGCCACATAAATCACTAAGGAGGGATCATTACGCTTACCTCGATAAGGAACGGGCGCCAGATAGGGAGAGTCCGTCTCAATTAATAAACGATCAAGCGGAGTTTTAGTCGCCACCTCCTGAACCTGCTGCGCATTTTTGAAGGTGACAATACCTGACATAGAAATATAAAACCCTAAGGCCATTGCCTCTTGAGCCATTGCCCAATCCTCGGTAAAGCAATGCATCACACCAGCGCAACGCTCAGCCCCCTCTTCTTTCAGGATACGTAGCGTATCTTCTTTGGCCTCACGGGTATGAATAATTAATGGCACATCGGCAGCAATGGCTGCACGGATATGGGTTCTGAAACGATCTCTTTGCCAATCCAAAGGCTCTTTGCCCCAATAATAATCTAAACCAGTCTCACCGACCGCCACAATTTTTGGGTGCTTCAAATACTCGGCAAAATCCGCCTCACTGAGCTCCGGCGTATCCTCATATTGTGGGTGCACACCGATACTGGCCCATAAATGATCGTGCTCCTCTGCCAGCTTTAAAACACCGGGGAAGTTTGGCACCGATACGGAGATACAAAGTGCTAAACCCACATCATTTTGTTTCATGGCAGCAAGCACTTGCGCCTGATCCTCAACTAACTCGGGAAAATCTAAATGACAATGTGAATCGATAAACATAATAAAATGAAAAAAATTAAGATGTTCGCGCCAAGCACAGGAGCATCACCCGTTGTAAACATGCTTGGATTAATAAACGCTTATTAAAACTATGCGCCGCAGTCGCCTGCTCTTGCCTCAAAAAATCAAATAAATCGGCTATTTTATGCGCATCCAAAGCAGCAGCTATTTGCTGTGTGGATTGCGCTAATGCGGGAAAATAGCGCGCCTCTAAACCGTGATGATATAGCTGTAAATCCACAAAAAAACGCTGCAAACTATCAAGCCATTGCTCAGCTGCAATTTTATCCAGCTTATCAACATAGGACTGCATATCCGGTATCTCACGTGCAGCCAGGCTCTGTACAAAATCGCCTAGCCAATAGCGCAAAGGCTCATAAGCCGATGCACTTTGCTGCTTTGCTTTAAGAGGTGCCCCACCCGCTGCCGCCAAGGCATTTTCAGGATCAGCCACACCCTCTGAGCCTAACCACGCAACACTGCTCTCATGGTCCGGGATCGCTAAATGCAAACGTTGACAGCGCGACACAATAGTTGGTAAAAGCTTTTTTATGCTGTTACTAACAATTAAAAAGCGGGTATCGCCGATGGGCTCTTCCAGAATTTTTAAAATCGCATTAGCCGACTCAGTATTTAATCGCTCAGCCGGATAAATAATTAATACCTTAGCACCACCACGATGGGTGCTAAGGGTGAAAAAATTCTTTTGCTCTAAGGCCCGAATTTGTTGCACCCGGATCTGATTGGAAAGACTTTTAGTCGCTTCACTACTACTCGCCTCCTCTTCGTTTGGTGCTAAACCCAGTGCCTCATACATACTTTCGGGCACCACTATCCGCAAGTCGGGGTGATGATTAAGCGCTAACCAACGACAAGATTGACAGGCACCGCAGGCCTGGTGTGAGACCTTAGGGCTCTCACACAGCATGGCAGCGGCTGCGGCATGTGCAAACTGAAACTTGCCAATACCCTCTTCGCCATGAATTAGCCAAGCATGAGTAAAACGCTCATTTTGCCCTAACCATTGCTCGGCAAGCGCTTCCTGCCAAGGTAAAAATTGCGGTGTTGAATAGCTCATATTATTTGATAGGCGGGTGTAACAGATGGGCTTGTAAGCGCTCAGTGAGGCTTTGCTGAAGTGTCTCAGCAACCTGCGCCATGGGCTGACTGCTATCTATCACAAGAAAGCGCTGCGTTTCGGCCGCTGCTCGAGCTAAATAGGCGTCTCGCACCCGTTTAAAAAACACTTCTTCCTCTTGCTCAAAACGATCCAATTGACGTTCTGCTGCAATACGCTCACGTGCAATCTCTAAAGGCAAATCAAACAACAAGGTCAAATCCGGCTGTAAATTAGGGTGCACTAACTCGACTAAGGATTGAATTTTTTTGGCCTCAATCTGCCGCCCACCCCCTTGATAAGCAAAGGTGGAGTCACTAAAGCGGTCGCAAACCACTGCCTTACCAGCCAATAGCGCGGGCTTAATTACCTGATTCAAATGCTCTTGGCGCGCGGCAAACATCAATAACAGCTCGGTTTCTAAACTCATGTCCTCGCTCAGCAACAAATGCCGTAAGGTTTCAGCTAAGGGGGTACCACCAGGTTCGCGAGTACGGATAATCTCATAACCAAAGGACTCGATCGTTGTGGCAATCAAATCCATATGACTGCTTTTACCGGCCCCGTCCACGCCTTCAATTGTTAAGAATAAACCCCTCACCTAATCCCCTTTATTTAAGATAAAACGTTTAACATTTCGATTATGTTGCTGCAAATTTTCTGCAAACTCACTACTACCATCCCCACGCGACACAAAATAGTAAAAACTATGCTCAGCCGGCTGACTAGCCGCTGTCAATGCCGCTAAACCCGGATTGGCGATGGGTGTCGGTGGTAACCCAGCGCGGGTGTAGGTATTCCACGGCGTATCCGTCTGTAAATCTACCTTACGTATGCGCCCCTGATACTTATCACCCATCCCATAAATCACCGTTGGATCGGTTTGTAATAGCATATTGGCCTTCAAGCGATTAGTAAAAACACCGGCGATGGTATCCCTATCACTAGCCAAACCTGTTTCCTTTTCAATGATGGAGGCCATTATCAATAGTTCATAGGGATTTTTATAAGGACTGTCTGGATTACGACTATCCCAAGCCGCTTGCAAATGACTTTGAGACTGCACATACGCTCGACGTAAGATATCAAAATCCGTATCACCCGGTACAAACACATAAGTGTCGGGGTAAAAAATTCCCTCTAGCGAGTTATAGCTACTGCCCAATTTAGCTAACAATTCCTCGGGCTTAGTGGCATCCAAGGTCACTGTAATGTCTGGATTAGCCTGAATACGCTCAATAAACTGCTTGGTGGTATGCCCCTCAATCAATGCAATGCGACGTTGACTCATATCACCACTGGCAATGCGCTCCAACACATCCAAGGGCGTGTCACCGGACTTAATCTCATAAGCACCCGCTTTAATCATACGATCCTGTCCTGTGTAACGACCGTATAAAATCATTAATGGCGCATGCTTGAGAATACCCTCACGCTCAAGCAAGCTAACCACAGTACGTAAGCTATCACCGCGTTTAATATGAAAATCATAAACACTGTCATTCAGCGTAACTGGGGTTTTAGACCAGTGATAAGCATAGTATGCAGCGACTGAACTCAGAATCAGGCTCAGTACGACAACTGGTAATATGAGGTACTTTAAAATCTTTGACATACGACCCGTAGTAAAAATACTCCCTTATGAATGGATCAATTTTAACAGTTTCGATTGTTTGGTGTTTACTTTGGACTCAAGCAATCTTAAGCCTTTGTAAATAAGTCGAACAAGCGTTACTGAGTACGACGATCAAAGCCCAATCACTAAAAGCATGGCATACTGTAACAAAGCAATAATTTACGCTAAACATCGTGGAGCTATTTATGTCTGATTCTTCTTTACCAGTAGTTAATTATGCGCTATTGGATGATTTTGCCCTAGTTAAGGCAAGTGGCGCCGATGCCGCTGAGTTTTTACAAAATCAACTAACCCAGGATATTAAGCAAGTTAGCACGGAACAAGCACGGCTTAGCGCCTGGTGTAATGCCAAGGGTCGTAGCCTAGCTAGCTTTATTTGCTGGCAAGATGCCGAGGCGGATGATAGTTATTATTTACTTCTAAAAAAAGATCTGTTGGACACGACCTTAAAGCGTTTAAAAATGTTTATTCTTCGCAATAAGGTAGTATTAGAAGAGGTGCCCAGCTCAATGCTGGCTTTATGGTCTAGCAATCATGAGCTGGAAATTGCGCCAGAAAAGCTTGCTCAGAAGGCGAATTTTGCCGTTTATCAGCATGATTTACAGCAATGGATTCGCTTCCCTTCAAAAGCCACTGAACAACGCTATCTGGTGATCTCACGCGGTCAGCAAAGCGCAGAAGTCACCACGCACCAATACCTACCTCAACAAAGTGATTTTGAATGGGCACCGGCTGCCGCAGCTTATTGGTCAGCCTTAGATATTATGAATGGCGTGGCTTGGGTGGAGCAGGCAAATTACGAAGCCTTTATTCCGCAGAGCATTAACTATGATGCAATAGGTGCCGTTAGCTTTAAAAAAGGGTGCTTCCCCGGTCAAGAGGTGGTAGCACGCAGTCACTATCGTGGCACGCTCAAGCGTCGCAGCTATATCGGCTTTAGTGGCAATAGCAGCGACGACATTCAGGTTGGCACAGATATCTATCAAGCTGATCAACCCGTGGGTCAAGTAGTCAACATCGCCAGATTGCCTGCCGCAGAAGGCACGTGGGTACTATTTGAAACACGTTTAGAAGCGGTTGATGGCACGCAGACAGAACCTCTGCATCTGGGCGCTGCTGACGGCCCAGTGCTCAACGTACAGGCACCACCCTACTCGCTTGAAAAACCTGAAAACTAACGGTGTAACTACTTAGGGGATGCCTTTAAAGACATCCCCTAATCACTTAATCTAGTTTAAATGCTTCGGCAGCTCCAGCCGACCACGGAGCTTCAAAATACTCATAGACCTTATTGATATCGACTTCATCAATGGCTTGATAGCGCCATTGAGGCTTGCGATCCTTATCAATTAATAAGGCACGAACCCCCTCTTGGAACATACCGTCGGCAGAGCAATGTAAGGCCACAATATACTCTAACTCAAACACCTCCTTTAAGGACATGTGCTTGCTATAGTCCTGTAGCGTCAGTCCTAATGCCACGGCAAAAGCTGAACCACGTAACATCGTGGTCGCAGCACGTGAGAGCCATTCATTGTCATGCTCAACTAACTTAGCGATACCTTCATAAACCCGCTTATAGTCACGCACATCGCATATCTCATCAATCAAGGCTGCATGCTGTTGCAATGGTCCTTCAACACGTGGGGTAGTATAAGCAAATTGACTTAAGACATCATGAATTAAATCATCACGTTCAATACGGGTTCGACGCTTACATGGGTAGCTAGGCCAAACTTGGGCAGCAAGGGCCTTAACAAAAGTATCCCAAGCATCGCTGGTCATGGCATAATCGGCTAAGCCGCTAAATAAGGCATCATCGCTATTGACAATGGCACCGGTGGCCGCTAAAAAACGACCGCTATGACCGCTAAGCCGTGGTAATAACCAACTACCGCCCACATCCGGGAATAGGCCAATCGTCACCTCAGGCATGGCTAAACGGGCATCATCACTGACAATACGATGACTGCCACCAGACAAAAGTCCGATACCACCACCCATTACAATGCCGCGACCCCACACAATCACAGGCTTTGGATAGCAATGTAGATAATAATCTAAGCGATACTCGGTGCTGAAAAAATCAACCGCATATTGATTAGCCAAGGGCTCACCGCTTTGGTTTTCAAGCATCCCCTGATACACGCTAGTAATATCACCACCCGCACAAAACGCCTTCTCACCGGCCGCAGCCAATATCACCGCCACGACTTGCTCATCTTGCTCCCACTGCTTTAATTGTGTATAAAGCATCTCTGCCATCTGCAGATCCAAGCTATTTAATACCTGAGGGCGATTCAAGGTAGCAACGGCGATTAATTTATCACCACTTTCAATTGTTGAAAACAACACCACATCACTCATACTTTCTCCTCCTAAGCTCATATCTTTATGTTCGATATATTCGAAACGTCGGGAGCGGTCAGGCTTTAAATGCTTCTTTTTGAGAATACCGGCCTTTCTATGGGCGGCCCGACGCCGTCGCGACTCCATTGGATCAAAGTTTAATTCTCTATAGACTTCAACTCTGTCACCTGCTGCGACATTGTGACTCAACGATTTTACTAAGCCGAAGATGCCAACACCATGAAGCTGGCTCCTAAGCTCGGGAAACTCCCTATATATATTGCTTTGCTGTAAGGCATCAGCTATAGTCACAGGCGCTGTCAGCTGCAATTGCTGTTGCCAAATACGATCAGGGGTGGCTGCATACACGATCTCTATCGTGAACAGCGCTGAATCAGAATGCCTCACCATACTGCTGCTCTGCTCTTTTGGTAAAGGAATCAATAAAACTGTTAGCCACTTTATTAAAAATGGGTCCTAAAATAAACTCCAACGGTCGGCTATTAAAAGCGTAATTTAGAGTAAACTCCACTTTACAGGCATCCTCGGCCAAGGGGGTAAAGATCCAATCCCCAGTCAGTGATGAAAAAGGCCCATCCACTAGATCCAGATGAATCTGATGCGGATAGTCGTGGGTATTACGTGTCGTAAAGGTATGCTTAATCTTTGACAGTGCGATGGTCACTGAGCCGACGAGTCCGCCATCGAAGCGCTCCTTAATCTCTGAGCCGCCACACCAAGGCATAAACTCCTCGTACTTATCGACATCAGCCACTAAATTAAACATCTGCTCGGCACTATAAGGGACTAAGACACTGCGTTTGACGGTATGCATAGAAATAAAATCGATAAATAGAATGATTGATGGCAAAAAGCTACTCTTCTGATTAGAATAGATAATTGACAAAAATTTTACAGGTGGGCTATATTTTAACGCCCTATAGCAAATAAAACACAGAATTAAATAGAATGACCAGGATTGCTGATAATAGAAAAGCACGACACGATTACTTTATCGAGGAAGAGTTTGAAGCCGGCATGGTGCTTGAGGGCTGGGAGGTTAAAGCCATCCGTGCTGGACGCACGCAAATCGGTGAAAGCCACATTGTGATTCGTAATGGCGAGTTATTTGTACTCAATATGCTGATTAGCCCACTTGGTACCGCCTCCACCCATATCCGCCCAGACGCCAGTCGCACCCGCAAACTGCTGATGCACAAACACGAGATTAATAAATTAATTGGTCGCGTAGAGCAACGTGGCTTTACCCTGGTGCCCTTAAACCTTTATTACAAAAACGGTCTCATAAAAATGACCGTGGGCCTAGCCAAGGGTAAAAAGCAACATGACAAACGCGCCACCATCAAAGAACGTGCTTGGGAGCGAGAAAAGGCCCGGATTATGAAAAATGATACGCGCTAAACAATCAGGCTGCTATTCATCTAGAATAACAGCCTTTAATTTTTACTGCTTGTCGTTATTTTTTACCACCGTCATAGCACTCGCAACTAAGCTACTGATATCCGATAAATTCGACGGGATAATCAGACTATTTCCCTTTTGTGCTAATTGGGAGAAAGCAGAAATATAGTTTTCTGCTACCTGTAAGTTAACCGCAGCCATACCGCCAGGTTCCTGAATGGCTTGGGCGACTTTTTTAATCGCTTCGGCCGTTGCATCAGCTACCGTTACGACGGCTTCTGCCTCACCCTGCGCCTGATTAATCTGCATCTGACGATCACCCTCAGAACGTGCAATCGCAGCCGCTCTTTCACCCTCAGCAATATTAATCTGCTCTTGGCGGCGCCCTTCTGAGGCCGCAATCAAGGCACGCTTTTCGCGCTCAGCGGTAATTTGTGCCTGCATCGCATGCAGAATCTCTTTAGGTGGGGTTAAATCCTTAATCTCATAGCGTAATACCTTCACGCCCCAGTTGGTGGCTGCCTCATCTAATGAAGAAACCACTTTGCTGTTAATCAATTCACGCTCTTCAAAGGTGCGGTCTAACTCCATCTTACCGATAACCGAACGTAAGGTCGTTTGAGAAAGCTGGGTAATCGCTAAAATATAATTAGAAGAACCGTAGGATGCCAACATAGCATCAGTCACTTGGAAGTACAGCACCCCATCCACCTGCAATTGCGTATTATCCCGCGTGATACATACCTGACTGGGGACATCAAGGGGAATTTCCTTAAGTGAATGCTTATAAGCCACCTTTTCAATAAACGGAATCACTAAACGTGGTCCTGGGCTTAAAGTACGGTCATAGCGCCCCAAGCGCTCCACCACCCAAGCATGCTGTTGAGGCACAATGGCAACAGACTTAACGAGAAAAATAACGACTAATACCAGTAGGATTAGCCAAAAACTTAGTAAATCAGCCACAACTAGATCTCTCCAAAAGGTTCTACAATTAAAACAATGCCTCGCACAGCCACGATACGATGCTTGCCGGGGCTAAGCGCTGTATAGTGCTCCGCCGGTTTAACCTGCCATGTGGCGCCCCTGAAGCTGACTTGTGCTTGACGACGCTCAGCTTGCCATGCTTCTACAAAAACAGAACGACCTATATCCAGATTTAGATTAGCATCTGACTCACTGGCTAAGGGATTACGCAGATGAAACTTGCCCATGCGCTTCATAATGAAAATCCCCAATACCGGCACAATGGCTAACACGGCTAATTGCACAATAAAATCCAATGCTAACCACGTCGCAATACCGGCAGCAAAAGCACCTAAACCGATTAGCAATAATACAAAAGTGCCGCTAAGCAACTCTAATATCACTGCCACCACAGCAATCGCAAACCAAATCCACATAGAAGCGCCTTAACAAAAATTAATTAACGGCTAATAACTCGACTTCAAACACTAAGGTCGCATTAGGCGGAATCACACCACCAGCACCGTAGGCACCATAGCCTAAGCTGGCAGGAATCGTCAGCTTACGCACACCACCGACCTTCATTCCCTGTACACCACGGTCCCAACCCTTAATCACATGACCTGCGCCTAAAGGAAAACTAAAAGGCTGATTGCGGTCCTTGCTGGAGTCAAACTTTTGACCACCGTCCAATAACCAACCAGTGTAATGTACTGTCACCTCTTGACCCGCTTTAGCCTCTTCGCCATTACCTACGGTCAAATCCTCAATCATTAATTCAGACATCAATATCTCCTATCAATTTTCATCATAGCAAAGGTAGTTTACCTGAAGATGAATTATCACATAAAAAAATCCCACTAAACCAGCAAGGATTAGTGGGAATATAAAAGCATCGGGCTTTAAACTAAAGAATAGAATTAGCCTTGCTGCTCAGCAAGTTTTTGCCATGTATCAACCACCGTATCTGGGTTAAGTGACATGGAAACAATTCCCTCTTTTTGGAGCCATAAGGCTAAGTCTGGGTGATCACTCGGGCCTTGACCACAAATACCGACATATTTACCGGCTTTGATACACGCTTGAATTGCACGAGACAGCATAAACTGCACCGCCTCATCACGCTCATCAAAGTCAGCCATCAGGATCTCCATACCGGAGTCACGATCCAAGCCCAAGGTTAATTGGGTCATATCGTTCGAACCGATGGAGAAGCCATCAAAGTGCTCTAAGAACTGCTCAGCTAAAATGGCATTTGACGGCACCTCACACATCATAATTACGCGCAAGCCGTTTTCACCACGTTTTAAGCCATTGGCTGCTAATAAGTCAATCACACGCTCTGCCTGACTCACAGTACGCACAAATGGGATCATTAATTCAACATTATCCAAGCCCATTTCATCACGTACTTTTTTCAGTGCTTCGCACTCCATGCGGAAACACTCAGCAAAGTCATCGGCTAGGTAACGTGATGCACCGCGGAAGCCTAACATCGGGTTTTCTTCCTCAGGCTCGTAGCGTGAACCACCAACTAATTTGCGGTACTCATTAGACTTAAAGTCTGACATACGTACAATCACTGTCTTCGGATAGAAGGCGGCGGCAATGGTGGCCACGCCCTCGGCTAATTTCTCAACGAAGAAAGCGCGTGGGCTAGCATAACCGCGTGCTGCTGACTCTACTGCTTGCTTTAATTCAGGATCAACATTGGGGTAGTCTAATACCGCTTTAGGGTGGACATTAATATTGTTATTAATAATAAACTCTAAGCGCGCTAGACCCACACCTTTGTTAGGGATACGGGAGAAGTCAAAGGCTAACTGCGGGTTACCGACGTTCATCATCACCTTGATGGGGATCTCAGGCATTTCACCACGCTTGATTTCCTCAATTTCAGTTTCTAATAAACCGTCATAAATACGACCCTCATCACCCTCGGCACAAGAAACCGTCACTTCCTGACCGTTTTTAAGTAGTTCAGTTGCTTCACCGCAACCTACAACCGCAGGAATACCTAATTCACGCGCAATAATCGCAGCGTGACATGTACGACCACCGCGATTAGTCACAATAGCGGAAGCCACTTTCATCACTGGTTCCCAGTTTGGATCGGTCATATCGGTTACTAAAATATCACCGGCTTGTACCTGATCCATCTCAGACACATCATGAATAATGCGAACCTTACCAGCACCGATTTTTTGGCCAATGGCACGACCAGTCAAAATCACATCACCTGTGGTTTTAAGCTTAAAGCGCTGCTGTACATCCTGCTTTGATTGTTGAGATTTAACAGTCTCAGGACGGGCTTGTAAGATGTAAATCTTACCGTCGATACCGTCACGACCCCACTCAATATCCATTGGACGCTGGTAGTGCTTTTCAATAATAACTGCGTATTTCGCTAATTCAATTACCTCTTCATCTGTAATAGAGAAGCGATTGCGCTCGGAGGTCGGAACATCGACGGTACGTACGGCGTTTTCACCTGGTGCACGATGCTCTTTAAACTCCATCTTAATCAATTTAGAACCAATGTGACGGCTCACAATCGGATACTTACCGGCCTCTAATGTCGGTTTGTAAACGTAGAATTCGTCAGGGTTAACCGCACCCTGCACCACCGTTTCACCCAGACCGTAGGATGAGGTTACAAACACCACATCCTCAAAGCCTGACTCGGTATCCAAAGTGAACATCACGCCCGAGCTACCGCTATCAGAGCGCACCATGCGCTGAACCCCTGCCGATAAAGCCACGTCATCATGACGATAGCCCTTGTGTACACGGTAAGAAATCGCACGATCGTTATAAAGAGAGGCAAATACGTGGTGAATTTTATCAAGCACGTCATCAATGCCGGCAACGTTAAGGAAGGTCTCCTGCTGACCAGCAAATGAAGCATCTGGTAAGTCCTCGGCTGTGGCTGAAGAACGCACTGCAAAAGTACCCTTGCCATCAGCATCCAACTCAGCATAAGCCTTGCGAATTTGCTGCTCAAGCTCCGCATGGAACGGTGTCTCGATAATCCACTGACGGATTTCTTGACCAGCTTCGGCGAGTTCGCGCACATCATCTGGATTTAAACGAGCAAGGCGCTCGCTGATACGCTTATCAAGATCGGACTGCTTTAAGTAGTCACGAAACGCTTGGGCAGTGGTAGCAAAACCACCTGGCACACGTACGCCTGCGGAAGCCAACTGGCTAATCATCTCACCGAGTGATGCGTTTTTACCGCCGACCACATCGACGTCACACATGCGACACTGCTCAAAAGGAAGAACGTAAGTCATAAAACATACCTCAAAGATAAAAAAGCTTATTTGTTCAAAAAAACACGTTTTGCTGAACAAATAGGCCTTTTGGTGTAACAATACTACTTGAGATAAAGTGTAAACATCATCAATCCGTCATCTAATTAGGCTATCATTGTAGCCCATTCTTCACTCCAGGGAAAAGGTTTTATCTATGCAATTACAAAAGCGCACTGTTTTCATCGTTTCTGATGGCACTGGCATCACTGCTGAGACTTTCGGACATTCAGTGTTGTCGCAGTTTACTCATAAATTTACCTTTCAACAAGAGCGTGAGCCTTTTGTGAATACGGTTGAACGCGCCCAAGAAATTGCGACACGTATTAATAGCACGGCTGAGCTGGATAAGCTACCGCCCATTGTTTTTAGCACCATTGTAGATGAGGACATTAACACTCACCTGCGCCATAGCAATTGCATCTATATGGATATTTTTGGGGCTTGTGTGCGCCAACTCGAAGAAAGTCTGCAGACCAAATCTAACCCGGCGATCGGTCGTTCGCACGTGAGTGCCAGTTCCGACGAATACCGTCGTCGCATTGAAGCGATCAATTTCACGCTGGCCCATGATGACGGTCAGTTTGTGCATGATTTAGAGCATGCGGACGTGATTTTTGTTGGTGTTTCACGTTGTGGTAAAACCCCAACAAGTTTATACCTGGCTATGCAGTATTCAATTAAGGCAGCAAATTTTCCTTTGATCCCTGAGGATTTTGACCGCGGCACCTTACCAGATACCCTATTACCGCACCGTCATAAGCTCTTTGGCTTATCGATTAATCCAGAGCGTTTGTATGAGGTACGACAAGAACGTCGTCCCGGTAGCGCCTATGCCGAACTCGATCAATGTAAATACGAGGTGGCTGAAGCGGAGCGGATGATGCGCCGTGAAAATATCGCATGGCTATCAACCACCACCAAATCCATTGAAGAAATCTCAACCACGGTCTTAAAAATTCTGAATCTTGACCGTAAAAGCTACTAGCGCTTAAGTACTAGCTAACTTGGGCTAAACGCTGTCTACGTTGCTCAAATAAAATAATGCCACAAGCCACTGCCACGTTTAAGGATTCGACCGCCTCAGCTTGAGGAATAAAAACTTCCGCCGTGGCTTGTGCTAATAACTCTCGACTCACGCCCTGCCCTTCATTACCCAAGAGCCAAGCACATTCCCTAGCCAAATCCAGCGCATACAAGGACCTGGCTGCATCACTTAAGGCAGTGGCATAAATTGGTAGCTTGAGCTTATTTACTAAGACCGTTAAATCTACCTCAGTAAAAATAGTGATCGCAAAATGTGCACCCTGAGCACTACGTAACACTTTCGGCGACCATGCTTTGACCGTGCCACTGGAGAGTACTAACTGCTTAATACCGGCTGCCGCCACGGTACGGATGATCGTGCCCAAATTCCCCGGATCCTGCACCCTATCAACTAGAACCATGGTTTTGTCCACTAAAAGCTCATCCAAGGGGCGTTGCGCTGGCTCAATTAAAAAGATCACCCCTTGCGGACTCGGCACATCACATAATTGCTTAAATAACTGATCCGCTAATATCGTAGGGCTAGTATTTAAGCACTGATAGAGCTGCATTAGTTCACTATTCGCCTCATTAGCCGCCTTACTTAAGGCAGAGGCTTGAAAAATGGCTGCTTTTAGCTGCGCACCATCCGCCTTAGCTAAAAAATCCTGACACAAATGAATCCCTTCCAACAAGCACAGTGCTTTTTCTTTATTCTGTGAGATTTTAACTAAGCGCTTAAAAAAGGCATTGTTTTTTGAATCGATTAGCTTAGCGTCAGAAAACATAATACAACTCCTGGGACGAGGAATGCTAAAGGCACTATGATTGTGGCTGCTGCAAAAAACGCTTAATAGGCGCAAAGCTTTGTCGGTGAATAGGACATGGTCCCAATGCTTCAAGCCGACTTAAATGTAGTTTGGTAGCATAGCCTTTGTGCTGAGCAAAACCATAATCGGGATATTGTGCATCCAAGGCATAAAGCTCTGCGTCCCTTGCGGTTTTAGCGAGGATGGAGGCAGCAGCAATCGCCGGTACTGAATCATCTCCTTTCACAATGGCTTCAACGAGCTGAGTGCTTAACAGATTATCCGGTAGCGTTGCACGCATGGCTTTAGGAATTTGATTACCGTCAATTAATACATAATGATGGGCTTGCTTGATTCCCTGCCAAGCACGCGTCATCGCCAACATTGTGGCTTCTAAAATATTCAAGCGATCAATTTCTTCAACGCTAGCCGAAGCGATACTCCAGGCTAGCGCTTGCGCTTTAATTATTGTTGCTAAATAATCACGCTTTTTTTCAGAGAGCTTTTTGGAATCCATTAAGCCCTCGATTGCTTTATTCGGATCTAAGATCACTGCGGCGGCAAACACCGAACCAGCTAAAGGTCCTCTGCCCGCTTCGTCAATACCAACGATTAGCACGCCTGCATCGAGCTTCATCGGATTGAAAGTTTTAATACTAGACATAATCACTATCGGGCAGTGGCAACTTGCCAAATCCTTTCTGCGGCCAAACGAGGAGTATCAATGGCTAGGGTGTTATAAAGCGCTTCAAATTTTGCCTTGGTGGCTGCGATATATGCTTTATCTTCGAGCGCACGCACACAAGAAGCCATTAGCTGTTCGGGCGTCACTGCCTCCTGTAAGTGCTCCGGCACTGCAAACTCACGCAATAAAATATTAGGTAAACCTATCCATGGCAATAAGGGTGCCGACTGCCCCGATTTCCATGCCATAACCTTAACCATCAAAGGTGAAAGTATATAGGCAATAACCATCGGCTTTTTATATAGAGCCATTTCTAAGGATGCCGTGCCACTGGCTAATAGTGCAGCGTCACAGGCCTCCATCACATCACGCGAAACCGGTTGCTGAGCCTGCTTTTGTTCAAAAAGATGTAGATTTGGCAGGGTAATCCCCTTACTTAGCTCAATAAATTGCTGCTTACGCGCCTCATTCACTAGAGGTACGGCAAATTGCAGCTCGGGGTATTTTTGATGTAATTTTTGTGCGGTTTGTAAAAAAACCTGGCTCAACGCCTTTAATTCAGATTGTCGACTACCAGGTAAAATAGCCAACAATGGCTTATCTGGATCTAATCCTAAACGAATACGTGCCGCACGAGCATCTGGCGTCTTAGGGATTTGCTGGGCTAAGGGATGACCCACAAAAGTAACCGGCACCCCCTCTTTTTCATAAATATCGACTTCAAAGGGGAACAGCACCAACATATGATCAACGGCTCGCTTAATCTGTTCGATGCGTTGATAGCGCCATGCCCAGATCGAGGGACTAACAAATTGCACCGTCGGAATGCCGGATTTTTTAAGCTGCTCTTCTAGCCGTAAATTAAAGTCCGGTGCATCCACCCCCACAAAAACATCAGGCGCATGCGCCAAGGTCTTTTTCTTAAAGCCTTGATAAATTGATATTAGACGTGGTAACTGCTTGATGGCATCAATATAGCCGAATACCGATAAGGCATCCATTGGGTAATCCAAGGCCAAACCGGCTTCTTGCATATGCGGACCACCAATCCCACGAAATCTCAGTCCTTGCTCATGAGCTTTAAGACCTTCAATCACACGAGCCGCAAGCAAGTCCCCAGAGGGCTCACCTGCGACCATGGTAATCCTGTGTGTCATAATGCTTGATTAGCGACCGATGCCGCGAGCAGATGATTTTTCAAAAAAATCAATAAAGGGCTCCAATACCTTGGCCACATCCTCCGCACTGCTTTGTTGAAGCTTACGTATCTCCACCAAGGCATCCTCGATTTTCAGGCTGCGCAGATAAATATACTTATATGCTTCACGAATGGCTTGAATTTGTGTCGCCGTAAAGCCACGACGTCTTAAACCCTCAGAGTTAACACCGGCCGGTTTATAAGGTTGACCCGCACCCAAGACATAAGGTGGAATATCCTGACGAATAGCACTCATACCACCCGTCATACTATGAGCACCGATATGAGTAAACTGATGGGCAGCCGCTAATCCACCAATAATCGCCCAATCACCAATATGAATATGACCTGCCAATTGGATGCCATTGGACATGATGATCTCATTGCCTAACTGACAATCATGCGCAATATGTACATACGCCATAATCCAGTTATTATTACCAATCACGGTCACCCCGACATCCTGCACCGTACCGGTATTAATGGTAACGAATTCGCGGAACATATTACCATCGCCGATTTGCAGCGCTGTTTGCTCACCACCATACTTTTTGTCTTGGGGCACACCACCAATGGAGCAAAAACGATAAAAGTGATTGTTTTTACCGATGGTCGTTTTACCATCAATCACACAATGCTCACCAACCACCGTGTTTTCACCGATGGTGACATCTGCACCAATAATGGAGTAAGCGCCAACTTTTACACTTTCATGTAGCTTTGCGCCCTCATGAATGATTGCGGTAGGATGAATATTAGCCATAAAAACCTGTCTGAAAATCTCTATAAAAAGGTGTGCTTAACGCAAGACGAACTAATCTAATTTGCGAATCGCACACATAATTTTTGCTGAGGCCACCACATTGCCATCAACCCGAGCTTCGGCCGTGTACTTACAGAGTGCCTTACTAATACGATCAGCATTTACATGCAGCATTAGTTGATCGCCCGGCACGACCGGTGTACGGAAACGCGCATTATCCACACCCACGAGGTAGTAGGCGGTTTTTTCAGGATCCAAGGGCTTACCGTCTTCAGAGATAAAAGTAAATAAAGCGGCTGCCTGAGCCAATGCCTCCACAATTAAGACACCGGGCATCACTGGCATATGAGGAAAATGGCCTTGGAAAAACGGTTCATTAATGGTGACATTTTTAATGGCAACAATACTCTCACCCGGTACAATATCCAACACACGATCAACTAATAAAAACGGATATCTGTGTGGCAAACGGCTCATAATACCGGCGATATCTAATTGCAATTCTTGACTCATTTTTCTTTCCCAAACGATTTATTATTTTTAATAACTTGAATTTATTACGCTACATGACGCTGTATTAGAGCTTTTTTTCCAATTCTTGTACGCGTCGGCGCAGCTTATATAAATTTTTAATCACTGCTGCATTTTTTTGCCACTCGCTATGCTCTTCGATAGGATAAGCGGAGGTGTAGCGACCTGGTTTATTAATGCTGGACATCACACCGGTGGCGCCTGAAATATGGACATCATCAGCTAGCTCTAAATGCCCTGCCAGCATGGCTGCACCGGCTAAGGTACAACGCTTACCGATAATACTTGAACCCGCAACACCTACGCAGGCGGCCATGGCGGTATGATCACCGATCACGCAATTATGACCAATCATAATTTGGTTATCAAGCTTGACGCCATTACCGATAATGGTGTCGCCTAGGGCACCGCGATCAATGGAGGTACATACACCGATTTCTACATCATTACCCACGATCACATTACCAAATTGGGCAATACGGCACCAAGCGCCCTTTTCTACCGTATTATCAGGGGCAAAGCCGAAGCCATCGGCACCTAAGGTTGCATGACTGTGTAATAGACAACGATCGCCAATTTGCGTACCACGGTATAAAGTCACATGGGGATGTAAACGCGTATCTTTGCCAATGGAGGAGTTTTTGCCAATCACGCAATGCGCTCCAATCACGGAGCCACTGCCAATTTTCACACCTTCTTCAATCACCACATAGGGACCAATCGCCACACCCTCAGCAATTTCTGCTGTCGCATCAATGACTGCGGTAGGATGAATTACTTTAGGTACTAAATCAATGCGACTATCATCAAAGTATTGAGAAATTCGCGCATAGAGTAGATAGGGATCCTCACACACCACCACCACAAAAGGCACCGTAGCAGGCAGCTTATCAACGCCCTGTTGTGGCAGAATCACTGCACCCGCCTTAGTCTCTAGCAGTAGATTAAACATTCGCGGATTAGATAAAAAACTAATCTGCTCACTGCCCGCATGCGACAAAGAACCCAAGCCTCGAATCGTCGGCATCGCTTGCGTGCTAGTGTTTAAAATTGAATAGGCTAGCCCCTCGGTATTAACCTGTGCTAATAATTTATCTAAAGGAAGACTAAGGCTGTGTGACATAAGAAAAGAAACAACTATTTATTATCTAAGACGTTAATCACTTTATCAGTGATATCAATACGCTCACTGACAGTCACCGCATCTTGTAGAATTAAATCATAAGATTCAGAGGCGGCCAGTTCGTGAATGGCGACGTTTGCTTTTTCAACGATGGTTGAAAAGGCATCATTACGACGACGATTGAAATCCTCTTGGAATTCACGACGTTTACGCTGCAAATCCGTATCTAAGTCGGTTAACTCACGCTGCGCCTTGGAACGATCCGCATCAGACATCACCGGTGCATTTTTTTCAAAGTCCTCGTATTTTTTGCGTAGATTATCCGCTAACTTCTGCAACTCCTCGTCACGCTTACCAAACTCCTCCTCAATTTGAGTTTGAGCTTCTTTGGCAGGCTTAGAGTCACGCAGAATCTTTTCAGTGTTAACAAAACCGATTTTAATACCATCGGCGGTCACGGGCGCCTGCGCTTCTTGTGCCGATACGGCAGATGCAAAAGCCAAGGAAGAAACAACGGTTGCAGACACTAAAAAAGATTGCAGCTTAGGCAGAATAAAGCCTTGGTTTGACGTAGTATTCATCTAATAAACACCTCTGATTGAAAAAATTTTAAAGGCGATGAGTCTTTATAAAAATAACATGATATACGCTATAAAAAATCATCGCTAATTGTTTTTAAACAGTTTGTAACGACTCGCTGCTTAGAAAGATGTACCAATTTGGAACTGGAACTGTTGTTTCTCATCACCCTGTTTAGATTTAATCGGTTTAGCGTAAGAGAGCTCCAAAGGACCTAAAGGCGACTGCCATGATAAACCCACGCCTGCCGAGTAGCGCCAACCGCATGGATCCTCTACCACCCCGCCATAGCGTGAGCTACCAGTATAGCAAGTGGTGGAGCCGGTGGTTGTGACCTTACCCGCATCGGCAAACACAAACCAACGCAAGGTACGATCCTGATTGGTGCCGGGGAATGGTAGGTATAGCTGTACATTCGCTAACACACGACTAGAACCACCTAGATAGTCACCAGACACCGGGTCACGCGAACCGAGTGAAGCTCCCTCATAACCTCGCACTGAACCGATACCACCAGCGTACATATTCTTAATGACCGGGAAGGGTTTGTTTTTATTAAATGAACGACCATAATCCACAGCCGCATTAAAGGCAAGGGTAAAGCTCTTACCTAAAGGCAGATAGTACTGTCCGGAAGCACTGGTGATCCAATAGTTTAAATCACCCACACCAACCACCGCATCTAGACTTGTACGATAACCACGCGTTGGCGCTAATGCGCTATCACGCGTATCCTTGGTCCAACCGGCATTTAATAAGAACACGTTACTCTTTTCACCGTAGTGCTTAACGAACTCACGATACGCCTCAGGAATGACAATGTTATTAATTGAGCGATCAGGTAGTGTAATGCGGTTTTGCTCAAAGGTAGCACCTAAGAAGATGCGATCATTTTCCGAAATCGGCACACCAAAATTCATACCAAAGCCGTAAGTACGAATTCTATAGGTACGCTCGTCCTGATCGTATACATAGTCGCTATAAGGACGATTTTCACGGAAATAAAGTGAGGTCGTACGACTAATGCCGCTGCGCGTGAAATAAGGATCGGTGTGGCTTAAGATAGCAGCACGATTATAGCGACCAGTATTTATCTGTAAACTTAGGTCTGTACCGGAGCCGAAAATATTATCCTGACTCACCCCAGCCATAAATGATAGCTTGTCCGTCGAACCATAGCCCACACCAAGGTTAATTAAACCAGTAGGCTTTTCCTTGACGTCCACATTGATATCAACCTGATCGTCAGTACCAGCCACCGGCACTTGGGTAATATCAACGGTATTAAAATAACCTAAGCGATCAATGCGATCGCGCGAGGTACTCAGGCGTGCCTCATCATACCAAGCCGACTCCTGCTGGCGCATCTCACGACGAATCACCTGGTCACGTGTGCGCACGTTACCTCCGATATTAATACGGCGTACATAAATACGCTTACCCGGACTAACAAAGTACGTCACATCCACTTGTTGAGTCTCTGGATCGGTAATCGGATGCACATTCACATCGGCTAGGGCATAACCTAACTCACCTAAACGTAGTTGAATACGACGCACCGTCTCTTGGGCACGGCTATTATCAAAGACCTGGCCCTCACGTTGCACAATCAATTGACGCAGCTCTTCATTTAAACCCAATAGATCACCAGCTAACTGCTGCTTACGAATGGTGTATGGCTTACCCTCATCGACTGTAAAGTTAAGTGAGATATCCTTGCGGTCGGTTGAAAGACTTACCTGGGGTTGGCTAATATGAAAATCTAAATAACCGCGATTCAAATAAAAATCACGGATATTTTGCGTATCACGCTCCAATCCCTCACGCGTAAAACGATGGCTACCAGTAAACCAGGTCATATAGCCCGGTGTGGTTTGTACCATTTCTTTACGTAACGTGGAGGAACTGAAGGTATCGTTACCAACAAAGTTAATATCGCGAATACGGGCTCGACTACCCTCTTGCACCTGAAAACTGATGCCCACACGATTACCAGGTAAAGGGGTTAAAATATGATCAATTGAGGCACCATAATGCCCCTTAAGAATATACTGTGAGCGGATCTCATCCTTGGCGCGATCGAGTAAGGCTGGATCTAACGGCCTACCCTCACCAAAGCCTACCTCTAGTAAGCTACTATTTAGCTGCTTATCATTAAAAGCATTCATCCCCTCATAAATCACTGAGGTAATGATTGGACGCTCGACGACTTGAATATTAACAATACGATTATGCGTCGTGATATTTACATCATCAAATAAACCTGTGGCATAAAGACGTTGTACCGTATCTGTAGCCTGCGCTTCTGTAAAGGTACCGCCCACACCGACCGGCAAATAACTAAAGACCATCCCCGGCTCAGCACTTTGTAAACCAGTCACGCGAATATCCTGCACCACAAAAGGTGAAAAAGCCATACCCTTGAGTGGCAATAGCACTGCGAAGGAGAGTGCTGATAATTTCAATGCTAAGGATTTTTGGTTATGGGTAAAGTTAGGGCGTAAACGCATCAACAATCCTTTATCTCTAAAAAAACTGCCTAAGAATAAAAAGCGATAACGGCATCATAGAAAGCCGATTTACAAGTTTATGACAAATTAGCCAATCTTGTTAGCAAAGTCAAATAAAGTGTAAAACTACTCAATTATGCCACTTGATTAACGTGGATTTATCATTTTTTTACAAAAGTCTGAAAATATCGCTGCTAAAGGCCAATACCATCAATACTAAAAGAAGTAAATAGCCTAGTTGATGGATATGCTGCAGCACTGCCTCAGGCAAGGGTCTACCACGTAAGCCCTCAATCACACAAATGACCATCTGGCCTCCATCTAAGGCCGGCACAGGGAGTAGATTAAGTACCCCAATGC
This sequence comes from Oligella sp. HMSC09E12, assembly GCF_001808505.1. Taxonomy (NCBI): domain Bacteria; kingdom Pseudomonadati; phylum Pseudomonadota; class Betaproteobacteria; order Burkholderiales; family Alcaligenaceae; genus Oligella; species Oligella sp. HMSC09E12. Next base: position 184,814 of record NZ_KV793587.1, on the reverse strand, counting down.
TCAAACTAATCAAAGCAATAAATGAAAGAAAAGGCCAAACCCCTACTTGCGCTACCTTACCCGAATAATCGGCAATGGTAATCGGGCCACTTAGATTGCGCCAAGAAATATCACCTGTAACGATCTTGATGACGGCATTAACAGACATCGCAGCTAAATCATAAGTTTTACTGATAGCACGACTAACACTATCCACCAGCCCATAACGCACCGTAATCGTCGGCAAGTCAGCCGCTAGGCGCACACCAGCTCGCCCAACGCTTTGTCCCTCGCTAGTGACCCGTTTTGGAGTAATAGCGAGCTCTAGCAAAGCTCCATCTCGTTCCACAGATAAACATAGAGACTGTTCAGGATGCGCTTTAAACGCTTGCATCAAAGCAGCCAGACCGAAGCTGTCATCTGCTGGTGCTTCAGGCGTATCACCGCTACTAACGGCAGGTACAGGCTCACAAAAACCGCTGATAATATCGCCCTCACGCAAGTCTGCTTGAGCAGCCGCACTATCTGCAATCACCTCCATCACCTTAACCCGTGTGGTATCCAGTATCAGACCGCTTTCACGCATTAAATCTCGATTTTCCAGGGTACCATCCACTGAGTTAAAGCGAAGCAACAGATTTTCTCTAGGATAGGAAGCTAAGCGCTGTGTTAAATCGCTCATATGATCCGCTAAGGAGTGGCGATCCACTTGACGAATCACGCTCAACTGCGCCTCGCCGCCAAAATGCATGGGTTCCAATAATGCTTCACTCACCTGAGTCCAACTGTAGCCCGGTTTACCATTCACCGCCACAATTAAGTCATGCCGGCGCAAACCGGCCTCTGCTGCTAGCGACGCCGCAGGCGGTTCAGCTAAGATGGCCACCACCTGTTGTTCACCCTTAAGATTCAGTCCGGTATAAATTAGAATAGCCAAAATAAAGCTAAATAAGGGACCAGCCGCATAGACCACAAAGCGATGCCACGGTGAGACTGCCTCAATCGGTTTAGCAGGCAAGCCCTCAGGCCTATCCATTAAGGCGCCATATTGCTCCGAGGCAACCGATAAGGGCTTCACATAACCACCTAGGGGTAAGGCACTCAGCGCCCATTCGCAGCCCCGATGATCGGTTTTTTTATAAATCACCTGACCAAAACCAAGTGAAAAACGCTCCACATGAATACCAAAAAGACGACACGCCAAATAATGTCCCCATTCATGAAAAACGACGACAATACTAATGGTGATTAAAAAACTAATAACAGTGCTTAGCATGAATAATGTTGAGTAAGCTAATTAAAATAATACATCCTTGCGCTGTTGGCGCTTAAACGCATTCGCTGCGCTGGCACGCCTTTAGGCGCTAAATTGCATTAAATGTGCGGTGGCCTGACGACGCACCTCATGGTCTAGGGCATGCACGGCTTCAATCGAATCGACCGTATAAGACCAGTTTTGTTCCAACATCAGCGCAATCAAACGCGCTATATCAGTAAAGCGAATACGCTGATCTAAAAAGGCGGCAACGGCGATTTCATTCGCCGCATTTAATACAATAGTACTTTGCTGCCCCGCATTCATGGCTTGATAGGCTAAATCTAAACAGGGATAACGAGCCAAATCCGGCAGTCTGAAATTCAATTGACACAAATCACTTAACTCAAAGTCCGGCGCCTGATTAGTAAGCCGCTCTGGGTAAGCTAAGGCATAGGAAATTGGGATACGCATATCCGAGTGACCTAATTGAGCTAGAATCGAGCCATCCACATAATGCACCATGGAGTGGACAATGCTTTCTGGGTGTACCACCACCTTAATTTTCTCTAAGGGCATGTCAAATAGCCACTTCGCCTCAATCACTTCCAAGCCCTTATTAAGCATGGTCGCCGAGTCGACGGAAATCTTACGACCCATGGACCAATTAGGATGCTTACAGGCTTGCGCTGGCGTTACCCTATCCAGTAAGCTAAGATCTGTATCTCTGAAGGGGCCACCCGAAGCGGTTAGAATAATCTCCTTAATCTGTGAGGCTTGAATGGGCCGTGTCATGCATTGGAAAATCGCATTATGCTCGCTATCGATAGGCAGTAATTGCGCCCCACTCTGCTTTACCGCTTCCATAAACAGCTGACCCGAAGCAACCAAAGCCTCCTTATTGGCCAACAAAATACGCTTACCCGCTTGGGCAGCAGCAAAAGCAGAGGCTAGGCCAGCACTACCAACAATAGCGCAAACAACGGTATCAACCGCCGTATCAGTGGCTGTATCAACTAAGGCCTCAGCACCAAGACGGATTTCAGGTAGCGGCTGATTACTAGGCCATAAGGCAATGAATTGTTGCCGCGCTGCCGCATGCGGTAGGACTAAGACCTTGGGTTGATGCTTAATACTGAGGGCAACTAGCTTCTCAACTTGGCTAAAGGCACTCATGGCGTATACTTCAAAAGCCTCAGGGTGGCTTGCAATCACATCTAAGGTGCTTTCACCGATTGAGCCAGTCGCGCCAAGTATGCAAATCCGTTGAGCTTGTGCCATCTAGATCACCCCTGATATCCTAAACTTGAAATAAATAGATTAATAAAAAGGTTAATGGTGTGACTACCAACGCTGAATCCAAGCGATCCCAGACCCCGCCATGACCGGGTAAGATTCGACTAGAGTCCTTAAGACCGGCACGGCGCTTCATCAGTGATTCGTATAAATCGCCCATAATTGAATAAATGCTGAGTACACACGCACTCAACACCACGACAAAGAGATTGCTTTGCTGTAATAAGATACCACCAAAGGAACTGGGGCTGACATAAGCACTCAGCACTAACCAAATTGTTGCTGCCGCAATACCGCAAAGAGCACCAGAGCGAGTTTTGCCCGGACTGATGGCCGGCGCTAATTTAGGACCACCAAAATAGCGTCCACCAAAATAGGCAAAACTATCGGCACACCATATTAAGATAAAATAGGACAACACAAACCAAGAACCTAGGTATTGCACAAAAAACACCAAGGCCAAGGCGGTCGCTGCAACTGTCAATAAACCAAAAAGGCTATGAAAAACTGACTGTGCTTTATGCTCCGTTTGTGCCCTAGCTAAGACAAAAGGCACAATCACTAACCAAATAAAGGCACTAATCGCACTAAAAATAAAGCCTAACTGAAATAATAGGCTCGCCGTCAACGGCGCACTGTCCGCAGCACCTGTCGGTAGCTGAAACGTAACATAAATTGCGAGCAGTGTCAGTCCAGCAGCCACGGCATAGGCAGCCATTTGATAGCGTACATCCATACTGATACGCCACCATTCTGCCAAGGTTATGCCTGAGGCAACCACACAAAAGATGGCAAAATAAACACTTTCCTCTAGCGCTAACAACACGGCAAGTATTAATAACAAAACCACTGCCGTTATCAGGCGTTCACGCAACATAACACTCTCAACCGTGGAAATAAACTAGCTTAATAATTGAGCACTGGTCTGCCCAAAACGACGCTCACGCCCAGCATACCAAGCCAAGGCCTCATCCAGATGTTCAGCCTTGATATCCGGCCAATACGTCGGAGTAAAGTAGAGCTCAGTATAGGCTAATTGCCAAATTAAAAAATTGGAAATCCGCTGCTCACCGCCAGTACGTATAAATAAATCGGGCTCGGGTGCCCACGCCATACTAAGATAGCGATCGAAGACCGCCTCATCCACCACAGTGTCGGGATGCGTACCGTGCGCCTGCATATAGCGTTGAAATGCAGTCAAAATGTCCCAACGACCACCATAGTTTGCGGCGATGGTGAGATGAAGTAAGTCATTATCCTTGGTTCGCTCTTCGGCTTCTGCAATTAAGCGCTGAATTTGCGGACTAAAGGCGCTAATATCACCCACAACGCGTAAGCGAATCCCGTTTTTATGCAGATTATTGACCTCTTTTTGCAAAGAACGCAAAAAAAGGCGCATCAATAAGTCCACCTCTTCTTTGGGACGGCGCCAGTTTTCAGAACTAAAACTAAATAAGGTTAGGTACTTAATACCCTTGTCACCACAATAACGCACAATACGACGCACCGCATTAACGCCTCGAATATGGCCTGCGGTACGTGGTAAATGACGCTCAGTCGCCCAGCGACCATTACCGTCCATCACCACAGCGAGATGCTGCGGAATGGCGGATACGGCAGGCACAGCCTGCGTTGAACTAATCATTGACACCTACAAATGGAGATAATAACTGCACTAAACAGTCATCACCTCTTCCTCTTTGCGTGCAATTAAGGCATCAATCTCTTTGACGAACTTATCAGTTAAGTCCTGCACCACGGTTTGATAGCGACGCTCGTCATCCTCAGAGATCTCTTTGTCCTTGACCAAATTCTTAAGACCGTCATTGGCCTCACGGCGTAGGTTACGGATAGCGACTTTTGCATCTTCGCCTTCAGCACGCACAACGCGAGTTAATTCACGACGACGCTCTTCAGTTAAAGCTGGCATCGGCACCCGAATTAAATCACCGATAGGCACAGGATTTAAGCCTAAGTCTGACTCACGAATCGCCTTTTCAACCACGGAAAGCATATTTTTCTCCCATGGCTGTACACTTAAGGCACGCGCATCAATCACGGTGACATTGGCCACTTGGCTAACAGGCACCATGGAGCCGTAGTAATCCACCTGCACATGGTCTAATAGACCGCTGTGGGCACGGCCAGTGCGGATTTTGGCTAGATTCGTCGTTAAACTCTCGATTGATTTACCCATACGGCTTTCAGCCGATTTAATAATCTCACTTGTACTCATACGTTTTATCTCTTTACTAATTATTCTTAAACTAGACGTGCACCAAGGTACCCTCATCCTCACCACGAATCACACGCTCAAGGGCGCCAGGCTTATTGATGGAGAAGACATTAATGGGTAACTTTTGATCACGGCATAAAGCAAAGGCCGTTGCATCCATCACCTCAAGGCGCTTAGCGATCGCCTCGTCAAAGGTGATATTGCTATAACGGGTAGCTTTAGGATCCTTATTAGGGTCGGCGCTATAGATACCATCTACCTTAGTTGCTTTAAGTACGATTTCAGCACCAATTTCAGCACCACGTAGGGCCGCAGCCGTGTCCGTGGTAAAGAATGGGTTACCCGTACCGCCGGCAAAAATCACCACCTTGTGTTCTTCCAAATAGCGTAAAGCCTTTGGACGAATATAAGGTTCAACCACCTGATCAATACTGATGGCAGATTGCACACGCGCCACCACATCATGACTCTTAAGCGCATCCTGCAGTGCTAAGGCATTCATCACCGTGGCTAACATACCCATGTAGTCAGCCGTTGCTCTATCCATACCCTGAGCACCTGGCGCTACTCCCCGGAAAATATTACCACCACCGATAACAATTGCTAATTCCACACCCATCTTGGCGATTTCAGCTACCTCTTGGGTCATGCGGCTAATGGTCTGACGATTAATACCAAAAGCATCATCACCCATCAACGCTTCGCCGGAAAGCTTTAATAAGACTCGTTTATAAGCTATTTCACTACTCATTTGCGCACCATATAAAAAGACTTGCCCCATTTTATCAAAGATTACTGCTCGAATAAGGTCAAGCATAAAAAAACCGAGATCTTATAAATCTCGGTTTCTATGATTATCAGCCGACCAAGTAACTAGCGGCTGATAATTAAGCGATAGAATTACAGTGAAGACTGAGCAGCGGCTACTTCAGCAGCAAAATCCTCTTGCTTTTTCTCGATTCCTTCACCAACCACGTACAGCGTAAAGGCTTTTACAGAACCGTTATTCGCTTTAAGCATTTGAGCTACGGATTGCTTATCGTCCTTAACAAAAGGCTGAGATACTAAGGCAACCTCTTTGAGGAATTTAGCAACAGTACCCTCAACAATACGCTCGATAATATCGGCAGGTTTACCATCTTCTTCAGCTTTTTGCTTGGCTACTGAGCGCTCTGCTTCGATTAACTCGGCCGGTACACCCGCTTCATCTAAGGCTTTAGGACGAGAGGCAGCAACGTGCATGGCAAGATCCTTACCAACCTCATCCGCACCGCTGAAATCAACTAGTACACCAATACGACCACCGTGGTTGTATTGCGCTAATTTATCCTCAGTCTCAAAACGCTCAAAGCGACGTACAGAGATATTTTCGCCAATCTTACCAACTAAAGCCGCACGCACAGATTCAACCGTACCGTCACGGAAAGGTGTTGCATTTAAAGCCTCTAAATCAGCAGGATTCGTTTCTGCAACAAGCTTAGTCACATCATTAACAAAGGCGATAAAATCATCGTTTTTAGATACGAAGTCAGTTTCGCAGTTAACCTCAACTAGCGCACCAGTTTTAGCGTCATCAGCAACATAAATACCGACTAAGCCTTCAGCCGTAATACGGCTAGCAGCTTTGCTGGCTTTATTACCTAATTTAACACGCAAAATCTCTTCTGCACGCGCCATATCGCCGTCAGCTTCAGTTAAAGCCTTTTTACACTCCATCATTGGTGCGTCGGTTTTTTCACGTAGTTCTTTCACCATTGCAGCGGTAATTGCAGCCATGTAATTCTCCAAAAGTAAAAAAAAGCCCCGTATCGAAAGACGGGGCTATTCATTGTCTCTATTAGAACAGCCCAACTGTTCCAGTCAAATGTACCCTAATTTAATGACAAAATTAAGGCGTTATAAAACAACTGAGTAAATTACTCTTCAGTTGAGTCTTCAGTCTCAACGACTTCCTCTTGTGCAGCTTCTTCTGCTTGCTGCTCATCTTGAAGCATCTCAACTAAAGCACCGTCACGCTCCTCACGACCGGCGATAATCGCATCCGCAACACCGCGCGCATACAAGGCGATGGCTTTTGCAGAGTCATCGTTACCCGGGATGATGTAGTCAATATTGTCAGGTGAGTGGTTAGTATCCACTACGGCAACAATCTTAATACCAAGGGTGCGAGCTTCCTGAATAGCAATCTTGTGGTAACCAACGTCAATTACAAAGATCACGCTAGGCAACTTAGCCATGTCCTTGATACCACCGATCGATTTTTCGAGCTTATCCAACTCACGCGTAAACATAAGCGCTTCTTTTTTGCTCATCAGCTCAGTGCTACCATCAGCCTCAGCCGCTTCCATATCTTTTAAGCGCTTAACTGAAGACTTAACTGTTTTAAAGTTAGTCATCATACCGCCTAACCAGCGGTTGTTAACATCAGGTGAACCAGCGCGCTCTGCTTCTGCAGCAATAATTTCACGCGCAGCGCGTTTAGTACCTACGAATAAGATTTCCTCACCGCGAGCAGCAGCCGCACGTAGGAACTCCATCGCTTCGATGTACTTTTGTACTGTCTTTTCTAAGTTAATAACGTGGATTTTGTTACGCTGACCGAAAATATAAGGAGCCATTTTCGGGTTCCAGTAACGAGTTTGGTGACCAAAGTGTACACCAGCTTCTAGCATTTCACGCATTAATGACATAATATCAACTCCAAAGGGTTTGGTCTTGTGTGGGCTCAGGATTGGCTTAAGCGATTAAACTAAAAAAGCTTATACCAACACCCTCGGGTGGCACACACGCGATTAAAAATAGTAAATAATTTAAAATGATACTTTCCACAGCCACTTTTAGAGTGATTTTGCCGTAGAAAATAAAGTGTATAATTATATACGATTGTTTAATATTTTGGAAACGATTTAATGGCAACCATAAAAAACTCTGACGATATTGCAAAAGTTCGTCGCGCCGCGCAGACAGCTGCCGGTATTTTAGACTATTTAACCCCTTTTATTAAGGCCGGGATCACTACTGCTGAGATTGAGCATCTAACTTGCGAAAGGATTAAGGAATTAGGCATTCGCTCGGCCACGGTCGGCTATGGTAACCCACCCTTTCCAGCGGCTATCTGCACCTCCATTAATCATGTGGTGTGCCATGGCATCCCTAGCGATAAAAAGCTCAAAGACGGCGATATCATCAACTTAGATATTACCATTGAAGAGGATGGTTGGTTTGGTGATACCAGTCGTATGTTTATGATTGGCAAGCCCTCCATCTTGGCTCAACGCCTCGTTCAGACCACGTTTGAATGCATGTGGAAAGGCATTCGTGCGGTCAAGCCTGGCGCCACCTTAGGTGATGTTGGTCATGCAATTCAAAGCCATGCCGAAGCTGCCGGTTTCTCTGTCGTACGTGACTATTGCGGCCATGGTATCGGACAGGTTATGCACGCGGATCCACAGGTACTACATTATGGTAAGCCTGGCACCGGCCTTAAATTAGAAAAAGGCATGGTATTTACGATTGAACCAATGATTAATGCCGGTAAATATCATACGTCTGTACTGGGCGATGGCTGGACCGTGGTCACCAAGGATCGTAGCCTATCCGCACAGTGGGAGCATCAATTAATCGTGACCGATGATGGTTACGAAGTCCTATCCACCTCACCCGGCATGCCTGAACCGCCCGCTGAGTAATTGCGATGAATCTCACCGCCCACAGCATTCAGTTTAAGCAGCAATTGCGTCAACAATACGATGCGGCAATTGCATTGTATAAGCAGGATCGGAGTCGTCCTGATCAATTGCTGCAGCAACTGAGTTGTATTGTAGACAAAGTCTTACATCAAATGGCGGCTCATTATCCCCTACCCGCCAATGCTGCCTTATGCGCCGTGGGAGGCTATGGTCGCGGTGAGTTATATCCTTGCTCAGATATTGATTTATTAATTCTGCTAAATAGCCCACCAAGCCCTAGCGAGCAGGATCAACTGGAAGTATTTATCGCCACCTTATGGGATTTGGGGCTAGAGGTAGGCCATAGCGTACGCACCATTGATGAATGCGTAGAAGCCTCACAAAAAGACGTAACCATTGCCACCGGCTTATTAGAGTCACGCTGGCTGCTTGGTGAATCGGCGATTTTTCATAGACTACAACAACGTTTTAAGGCGGAATTTAATCCGGCCTCTTTCTACCGTGCCAAAGCCTTGGAGTACAAGCAGCGACATGCACGTTATGCCGACACGCCCTATGCTTTAGAGCCCAACTGCAAGGAATCGCCTGGTGGTATCCGTGATATTCAATTGATTCATTGGATTGCCCGTGCGGCTGGCATCAAGCCTTCGTGGCACCGCCTCGTTAGCGTGGGTTTGATGAGGGATAATGAAGCCTTGCAAATGAAAGCCGCTGAAAGCAATTATCAGCGTTTAAGGATTGAATTGCATCTGCTTAATCGTAAAAACGACGACCGTTTGCTGTTTGATGTGCAAATTGCATTAGCTCGCGAGTTTGGCATTCAGCCTGAAGCGAGTAAGCGTGCCAGTGAGGTACTGATGCAAAGATATTATCAAGATGCACGTACAGTCTATGTGATCACCGGCTTTATGATGCAGATTTTTGAAAGTTATTTTTTTGAAAATAGTGTTGAAACAGAGCAACTACTCGAGGGCGATTTTAAAATCGTCGATGAGGAGCTAGATGTGATTCGGGAGGATGCTTTTTTGCGTAAACCCCCGCTCCTCTTAAAAACCTTTTTAGTATTTCAACAGCACCCGCAAATCCAAACCATCTCCGTCAAAACCCAGCGTTTAATTTGGGACGCCGTCGAGCGTATTGATGAGCAGTTTAGAAGTAATCCGGTGAATCATTGGTTATTTTTGCAAATCTTAAAACAACCAAAACGCATCGTGCAAAGCTTTCGCATGATGAATTATCTGAATGTCTTACCCGCTTATATTCCTGCTTTTGAAAAGGTGGTGGGTCAGATGCAACATGATTTATATCATGTCTATACCGTAGATCAACATTCACTGATGGTGATTCGTAATATTCGCCGCTTTACGATGCCGGAGTTTAGCGATGAAAATCCGCTAGCGCATCAATTGATGGAAAACTTTGAGGATCGCTGGCTGCTGTATATTGCTGCCTTATTCCATGATATTGCTAAGGGACGCGGCGGCGATCATTCAGAATTAGGGGCCAAGGAAGTTACCGCTTTTGCTAAGCTACACAATCTTGAACAAGAGGAAATTGAGCTGCTCCAGTTTCTAGTTGCCGAGCATCTTCTGATGTCGAATGTGGCCCAAAAACGAGATTTATCTGATGAAAAAGTGATTCGTGAGTTTGCTGCCCGTGTTGGCACACAAAGCCGGCTGGCTGCTCTTTATTTATTGACGGTGGCCGATATTCGTGGCACCAGCCCCAAGGTCTGGAATAGCTGGAAAGCGAAGTTGATTGAAAACCTCTATTACCTCTGCGCCAGTGCTCTGGGTGATAATAATTTTAATCGCAACAAATTCCTTGAACAGCGTAAAAAGGCAGCAGATGCCTTAATTAGAGCCGCTGGTATGAACGAAGATGAGCGCGAGCAATTTTGGTCCAAAATGGATAATGCCTACTTTCTTCGACATGAACCGGAGGATATTGCCTGGCATACCCTGCACCTGTATCAGCACACAAATACCGAGCATGCGATTGTTAGAGCGAGACCCACGGAGCGAGCGGACTCCATGCAAATACTGGTCTTTATTAAGGACCAGGATGCACTCTTTGAGCGCATTGCCTCCTACTTTCATGAGCAACAAATTAATATTTACGAAGCGCAGATTCATACTAGCATCAATGGCTATGCGCTGGATAGCTTCCTGGTTGAAAGCTCGCGCTTTGCGGGCGATGCCACTGGCTTTGCCAAAATCATTGAAGCTGAACTTGCTAAAAAGTTGGATTTAGCACAACCCTTGGCAGAACCGGCGATTGATAATGAGCGCTTACCTACCACCTCGGCTGGGCAACGCCGCTCACGCAGTTTTCCGGTACGTCCTCGGGTGCAGCTTGATCGCGAAGAAAATGGACGCTACTGGCGTTTACAGCTAAATACCACCGATACCCCAGGCATTCTCTATAGCTTAGCCCATATTTTTAGTCAGTTTAAGATTAATTTGCGCATGGCGCGCCTGCTCACCTTAGGCGAACGCGTAGAAGATATATTTATTATTCAGGGAGCTGCGTTGGAGAATTTGCAATCACAATTAGACTTTGAACGTGCTATTATGGAGACCTTAAATGAGCTCCTCCCATCCACCACACATCACGCCGCAAATTAATGCTTTATTTTACTATTACCATCGGTAGTTTTTTACTGGTACTAGGTACCTTATTGCCGATCTTGAACCCGCTCTATGTGACACCAGTGTTTTGGACCATGACAGCGGGTGCGACCAAGGAGTTGCGCCGCCTTATCGCCCGCAAGGTCGGTATATACAGCTTTGTCATTTTATTAATTTCTGCTCTCTTCGGTAATGTCTTTTTAAAAATGTTTGGCATCACTATCCCCATCGTGCAGCTTGCGGGGGGCTTGATTGTGGTGCATGCGGGCTGGAAGTTACTCAATGCGGAGGACCCCGATAGCGGTCACCATGAAAAACTAGCCGATGATTTTAATATTGATAAGGTGAAGATGAAAGCGAGTACCTTTTACCCGCTCACCTTTCCCCTTACCGCAGGCCCCGGTTCCATTGCCGCAGCCATCACCGTAGGTGCCTCGCTCAAGGGTAGTAGCGGCAGCACGGAGCAGGTGTTTGCGGTCTTTGGCATCATCTTGGGGTGTTTTACCATCGGCTTTTTACTGTATATGGCTAATCGCTTCGCGGTGCGCATTATGACTAAAATGGGTCAAACTGGCATGGCTGTGGTGATGCGTTTGGTCGCCTTTTTGTTAATTTGTATTGGGATTCAGATTATGTGGAATGGTCTATTCCAATTAATTGTCAGTATTCCCTTTGTGAGTAGAGCGTGATCTATGCCACTATCGCAACCTCGTTTACTTAATCTTATCGCCTTTGTTTGCATCGCCGCTGTGGCGTTTGCGGTCTTTAGTCAGCACGTACTAGGGATGCTACCTTGTGCTTGGTGTGTATTACAACGCTTGATTTTTATTCTGATTGCCTTGATTTGTTTATTGGTAAATTTTTCAAATTCACTGAGTTATCAAAAAATCATCACCGCAATCGCTGCTGTTTTTTCTATTAGCGGTATGTGGGCAGCTTGGCATCAAGCCACTGTTGCCAGCCAAAGCTTTTCATGTGATATGAGCTTTGCCGATGTCTTTATTTCACGTCACACTGGCTTAGATAGTGCTATTCCCTGGTTATTTGGTATTTATGCTACTTGCATGGACGCCGCCGTCACGCTCTTTGGGGTGGAGTATGCGCTTTGGGCTTTAATACTATTTGCGCTATTAACTATTGTTTTGATTTTTAGTTTGTTTAGAAAGGCTTAAGGGCCAAGCAATAGCCAGTGTTTTAGTACTACGCCTCGAACTCGTCTCTGCATTCATTAGGCTAAGAAGCTAAGTTAGGCCTTGCCAATTGCTATTTCTAAGGCGTAGCTAGGCTCTTAGCTTAGTCAGCAGTAAGGTCATGACCATACTCCTTCAATTCAACACATTAGCACCATCCCCGCTTCCTTCGCTCCTTAAAGCTCAAATGCTAAACATGCATTTAGCTCATGGTCTAAAGACATTCTAAGTAATTAATTTAATCAATCTACGTCATAGCCATAGTCAAAAGAAGTAAAAGTTTGTATACTTTACCTTAAAGATGTATATTAAATACATCTTAGTTGTAAGTAAAAAAGAAAACACTGATTTACTTATCTTTTTTTAGCTCCGAAATTACTCGGAATTTCCAAGGAGTACCCTATGGGACAGTATAAAAAACTCTGGTGGACTCTGATAGCAACCCTCATGGTAACTTTATCTATTCTGGGTTACTACGGTGTCGAAATCTATCGCAATGTGCCACCCATGCCGGCACAGTTTAAGGTAGAAACTAGCGAGCAAGTCCTCATGAGTAAAGAGGATATTTTGCGAGGTCAATCCGCATGGCAAAGTACCGGCGGCATGCAGATCGGTTCAATTTGGGGTCATGGCGCCTACCAGGCACCTGACTGGACTGCTGACTGGCTCCATCGTGAGTTATTAGCTTGGTTAGAACTAGCTGCTCAAGACGAGTATGGTCAGAGTTATGATCAGTTGGAACCTACCCAACAAGCTATTCTACAGACTCATTTAAAAGCCGAGTATCGTACAAATACATACGATGAAGCAACTGATACTGTGACACTTTCTGAGCGTCGTGTTCAAGCGATTCAAAATATTGCTGGTTACTATCAAGATCTATATGGTGATGAGCCGAGTTTGCGATCGTCTCGCGAGAGCTTTGCCATGAAGGAAAACACGCTGCCGGATCCTGAGCGCCGTGAAAAACTAACTGATTTCTTTTTCTGGACAGCATGGGCTGCAGCCACAGATCGTCCTGGTCATGACGTCACCTACACCAACAACTGGCCACCTGAACCACTCATTGACAACGTCCCTTCTGCTGAGAACATCGTCTGGTCGATTATTTCAATTATTTTTCTAGTCGCTGGTATCGGCTTTTTAGTCTGGGGCTGGGCTTTCTTGCGCAATGAAGAAGAAGACGATACGGTACCGCCTAAACGCGATCCGATTACTGCTATGGCACTGACTGACTCACAAAAAGCGCTATGGAAGTATGCTTTATTGACAGTCGTTTTATTTATCTTCCAGATATTTTTAGGTGGCGCCCTAGCGCACTATACAGTAGAGGGTCAACACTTCTACGGCATTGAACTATCTAAGTGGTTCCCGTATTCATTACTTAGAACCTGGCACCTACAAAGTGCTGTATTATGGATTGCCAGTGGCTTTCTGACAGCTGGCCTCTTTTTAACACCCATTATTAATGGTGCTAAAGATCCTAAGTATCAGCGCTTGGGTGTTAATATCCTATTCGCAGCCCTACTCATTGTAACGGTTGGTTCATTTATAGGTAACTACATCGCTATTGCCGGTCATATGCCTGAACACCTAAACTTTATGTGGGGACACCAGGGTTATGAATACCTAGATTTAGGTCGTGTATGGCAGTTCTTACTATTTGTCGGCATTGCCTTCTGGTTAGTTCTAATGATGCGTGGACTGATCAATGGCTTAAGACAGAAAGGTGACAAGCATTTACTAGCAATCTTTACTGCCTCTGTTGTTGCGATTGGTTTATTCTATGGCACTGGTTTATTCTATGGTGAACATACACCACTTCCGATCATGGAATACTGGCGTTGGTGGGTTGTACACTTATGGGTAGAAGGTTTCTTTGAAGTATTTGCTACCGCATCCTTAGCACTTGTCTTTGTATCACTCGGTTTAGTATCTAAACGCTTGGCCACTGTTGCCACACTTATTGCGGCCACACTATTCCTAGTAGGTGGTGTTCCTGGTACCTTCCACCACTTGTACTTTGCGGGCACTACAACCCCAGTCATGGCCGTTGGTGCAGCGTTTAGTGCATTAGAAGTGGTTCCTTTGATCCTTTTGGGCTATGAAGCCTGGGAAAACTGGCGTCTTAAGGATAAGTCACCTTGGATGGAAAGACTACGTTGGCCGCTCATGTGTTTCGTGGCAGTTGCTTTCTGGAACATGCTTGGCGCAGGTGTTTTCGGCTTCCTCATTAACCCACCCATTTCTTTGTTCTACTTACAAGGCCTTAACACTACGCCGGTTCACGCACATGCGGCACTTTTCGGTGTCTATGGCTTCCTATCGCTCGGTTTTGTCTTGATGGTGCTACGTTATATACGTCCGAATATGGTATTTAGCGACAAACTGATGAAAATCGGCTTCTGGGGTTTAAACATTGGTTTAGTACTCATGATCGCCATCAGCTTGTTACCAATTGGTTTATACCAATTCTACGCAAGCGTGACTAAAGGAATGTGGTATGCACGTAGTGAAGGATTCTTACAACAAGATTTCTTAGAAACACTACGCTGGTTACGTACCATTGGTGATGTAGTCTTTATCGTAGGCGGGCTAGCTATTTTATTACAAGTAGTGAAAGGACTACTAGGCAAATCGGATTCTACAAGGCCAGAGCAAGTAGATGATGAAGCATTTAGCTGCTGCGGTGGTTGTGGTGGTCAAGCTCACGACACAGCATCCCGCACTACCAAGGTGGAAACCTTGTAAACTTAGTCCATAAACACTTAGCTGATATAATCAAAAAGCTAGAATCTAAAAAGCCGCTATTCACTGAATTTCAGGAGCAGCGGCTTTTATTTGCTTCCTTACTAAGTAAGAGAAACGAGTTATTCGATACTTTAAGCAGCTTAAGCCTCGGGATACACATAGCTTATAGCTATGTTAGGCTGTGCCTGATTGTGCCACTCTTATCATTCGGATATCTATGCCCTTAAGGCTAGCGATTCATTATTAAGCGCTGTCGGGTTCACCCGTCTCGACACACATTCACTAAAATGGCGCTTGCTAAAAACTATCGCAGCGCCATTTCCTATAAACCTACTAACCAGCTAAAACCACATCACCGGTGACATAATCGCCATCAAAGCACGACGCATCAAAGCGCTCAATCTTAGGGTTTAATTCGGATATCGCTAACTTTAGATCGTCCAAGTCTTGAAAGACCAACGCATCCGCACCAATTTCTTGCGCAATCTGCTCAGTCGATTTACCATAGGCAATCAAATCGCTCTGATCTGGCATATCAATGCCGTAGAAGTTAGGATAACGAACTGCCGGCGCAGCGGACGCAAAAAACACCTTATTGGCACCTGCATGACGCGCCATGCTCACAATCTCACGACTGGTGGTACCACGTACAATTGAGTCATCCACCAACAGCACATTTTTACCTTTAAACTCAATGCTCATCGGATTTAGCTTCTGGCGGACCGACTTCTTACGCACTGTCTGACCCGGCATAATAAAGGTGCGACCAACATAACGATTCTTGATAAAGCCCTCACGATAGGACAAATCGAGCGTCGAGGCCAATTCCATACCAGCTGGTCTGGAGGAATCCGGAATCGGCATCACCACATCGACTTCCGATAAACGTAGCTCACGTGCCACTTTTTGGGCCAACAACTCACCCATGCGTAAACGACAGTTATAGACATTAACCCCATCAATGGTAGAGTCGGGACGCGCAAAATAAACGTACTCAAAAATACAAGGACTTAATTGCGCATTATCAGCACATAAACGCGAATGCAGTTTACCCTCGGTATCAATAAAAATAGCCTCACCGGGCGCTACATCACGCACGAACTCAAATCCTATCCCCTCCACTGCGACCGACTCAGAGGCTAGGATCCACTCAACTCCCTGCGGCGTTTCCTGTGTGCCTAAACTAAGCGGACGAATACCATTTGGATCTCTAAAAGCTAATAGACCGTAACCAGCAATCTGCGCAATTGCGGCATAGGCGCCTTTGACACGACGATGCACCGCCGTTACTGCATCAAAAATCTCAGACACCTGTAAACTGCTGCTTTTACTTGCCTCATATAATTCATGGGCAAAAACATTGAGTAATACCTCGCTATTAGAGCTGGTATTAATATGGCGACGATCGTGCTTAAACAAAGATTCACGTAGCTCGTCCGAATTAGTTAAATTACCATTGTGCGTAAAGCAAATACCATAAGGCGCATTTACATAGAATGGCTGCGCTTCCTCGGTATCGCTTGGGGTGCCGCTAATTGGATAGCGCACCTGCCCGATACCGCTATTACCCGGTAAAGAACGCATATTACGCGTGCGGAACACATCACGTACTAAGCCTTGTGCTTTGAAAATATGAAATTGATTATTTTGGTAGGTTGCAATACCGGCGGCATCTTGACCGCGATGCTGCAATAACAACAAACCATCATAAAGTAATTGATTGACTGGGGAACAACCGTGAATGCCAATAATGCCACACATGAAAATACGCCTAAAAAAACACTAAGAACAATATTTTAAACCCTTTTAATAGGGTAAATAAACCGCAATCCCCTCCGGCACCCAAGTTTTTATCATTCGTATTGCATCGACCGACATCCGTGCAAAACTTGACTCAACCCACCATGGTTCTTGTGGTAAAGCACTCCAACCTGCGATTAAAACAAGAATTAAAACAATAATCACACCGCGGAAGATACCGAATAAAAAACCCAAACCGCGATCAGCCGAACCTAGGCCAGTCGCATCCAATAAGGCACCGAGTGTTTTATTGAGTAGACCTAACAATAATAAACTGGCAATAAAGACCAGAAAATAGGCTAAGCCCACGGTTAAAATTGCCTGATCGATATAGCGAGCGAGCGTAGGAATTAAGTGAGGGCCCCACCAGATGGCAGCCAAAAAGCTTAAGACATAAGCCAGAAGAGAAAAAATTTCCTTGAGGAAGCCTCGCATCAAGCCGAGTAGACCTGATGCGAGGATCACCGCTAAAACAACATAATCAAAAGTTGCCATGATTCAACTAAAGACAAGCAGATTTAGCGACCCGTGACGTAGCTATCACTGAAGTTAAGCGCGCGTAAACGGGTTTGTGCTGCCTGTGCTGCCTCGCGGGTTGAAAAAGGACCGACACGCAAACGATATACTTGCTTACCGTTAACGGTGGCACTTTGTACATAAGCATTAGATACGCCCGATCCTCTTAAACGATCACGCTGTACCCGGGCATCATTTGCCGAGCTATAAGAAGCCACCTGCAAACTAAACTCACCTCCGGTGCTAGCCGCTGGCGCCGAACTACTGGCGGCTGGGGTTCTACCCTCAAGAATGGCTAAAGCCTTACTACCATCATCGGTGCGCTTTTTATCATCAATTTGATTCTTAGCTTTTTGCTGCTGTTTGGCTTGCTCTTGTTGCTTTGCTTGGGCTTGCTGCTTTTGTTGTTGCTGCTTTTGCTGCTCAGCACGTGCCTGTTGCGCCCGTTCACGTTCGGCTGCCGCCTGCTCGGCGCGCTCACGCTCAGCTGCCTCTTGCGCCGCACTCTGAGTGGCTGTGGCTTCGGCAACGGAGACCGTAGATGAATCGGTACTTTCAGAACCTGTTTCGTTCTGAGTATTTGCAGCAGCAACCGCTACAGGCGTTTCTTGCTCTTCACCTTCTATGCCAGTAGCACTAGACTCAGTGCCCTGCTCCGCAACCTCAGGACTTTGGGTGGCTAAGTGAGGGTCACTTGGTGTTTGTACCCCAGGTGAGCTCTCAACCACTAAACCACTACCTTGACCAATGGGTGAACCCGGTTGGATCAAGGGGCTAGTGCTTTCACTGCTGCTACCACTATCATCCGTTTTTAAAACGAGCGGTAAAATAATAATCGCCGCTAGCACCAGAATCACCGAACCAATTAAACGATTGCGAGATTTAATACGCTGCTCTCTAAGTTCACGATCGTTTTGATAGCGTTGCTGCTGTCGGGAGCTGCTGCGTCTTTGTTCATACTGAACCTCCTGACGCTGGTTTTTACCTGAACCGAAAAATGCCATACTAGTTATAACCTCAGATTAATTCGATGATGGCAGATGCGCCAGCACATCTGCGACCGTTAAAAATGAACCAAAAACCACAATCCGGTCTTCGGGGTTGCTACGAGCCTTAGCCGCTTCATAGGCCTGATGTGGACTATCAAAGACCCTAACCTCCGGTAAGCCGTCTTTGTCTTTACTGATTAAACTGTTTATTTTATCAGCTAATGCCTGTCCTGAGACACCACGGGTGCCGGATAAACTTGCACAATACCAATAATCCACCGTTTTTTCCAAGCATTTAATGACTTGGCTGACGTCCTTATCGTCCAGCATACCGAATACCGCCGTGGTATAGGGGAAATAGGACATGGCATGGAGATTATGCTGTAGCACGGCAGCCGCATGTGGATTATGCGCCACATCCAGTACCGTGGTTGGTTGACCCGGCAGGATTTGAAAACGGCCTGCTAATTCAACCCTTAATAAACCCTCACGAATCGACTGATTCGGCACTGGTGCAGACATTTTTAACGCTTCAACGGCTGTCAAGGCAGCGGCTGCGTTAATTAATTGATTGGCTCCTCTTAAGGCAGGATATGCTAAAGCGTGGCGACGTTGATTCTTACCAATATAGGTCCACTGGATCTGATCGCCAGTATAATTAAAATCACGTCCAAATAACTGTAAGTCGGCGCCGATTTCCTGCGCATAATCAATTAAGCTTTGTGGCGGCTCTGGATCGGCACAGATGGCGACTTTGCCCTGGCGATAAATATGTGCTTTTTCCCAAGCGATTTGCTCTCGTGTATCACCCAAGTAATTAATATGATCAATCGCAATCGACGTGATAATCGAGCAATCGGCATCAATGATGTTAACCGCATCCAACCGGCCGCCTAAGCCCACCTCAAAAATCGATACCTGTATATCGTTTGCTTTAAAAAGCAGTATCGCCGCTAAGGTCGTGTATTCGAAATAACTGAGACTGATATCACCACGCGCTTCTTCAATGATGGCGAGTTGCTCCACAATTTGCTGATCGCTAGCTTCTAAGCCATTGAGACGAATGCGCTCATTAAAGCGGATGAGATGGGGTGAGGTGTATAAGCCCACTCGATAGCCAGCAGCCAAATAAATCGACTCTAACATAGCACAGGTGGAACCCTTACCATTGGTGCCGCCGACCACGATTTTAATACTATCTAACTCGATGGGTAGGCGTGCTGCCACTTGCTTAATTCGATCTAGACCTAAATCAATTTCCTGACGGTGTAAATGCTCTAAATAACTTAGCCATGTACTAAGACTGCTGTGGGAGGTGGGGATGATGCTCATTAACTACGGATATTTAAGAAAATAAAAAAAGCGTAAGAGGCATTTAATGTTTAATTAAAGCTTCTTACGCTTAGCCTAAACAGCTCTATTTTAACGCTTTACTGGCGGTAAGTCAGTACAAACGCCATGTGCCGCTTCTGCTGCCATACCAACAGACTCACCAAGGGTTGGATGCGGATGAATGGTGGCAGCAATATCATCGATATCGGCCCCCATTTCAATGGCTAAACACACCTCGGAAATTAAATCACCGGCATGATCACCCACAATCGCCCCACCCAGGATGCGCTTAGTTTCGGCATCAAATAACAACTTGGTAAAGCCATCTTCGGTGCCATTTGCAATAGCGCGGCCAGAGGCAGCCCATGGGAATAAGCCTTTTTCAACCTTAACCCCTTGTGCTTTTGCTTGCTCCTCGGTTAAGCCAGCCCAAGCAATTTCGGGATGGGTATAGGCAACAGAAGGAATCACCCGCACATCAAACACGGTTTTCTTACCGGCAATTACCTCGGCCGCCACATGCGCCTCATGCACTGCCTTGTGCGCCAACATCGGTTGCCCCACAATATCACCAATCGCAAAAATATGCGGTATATTGGTGCGCATTTGTGCATCTACCGCAATAAAGCCGCGCTCATCCACCGCAACACCAGCTTTATCGGCACCGATTTTAGCGCCATTAGGGCGACGACCCACTGCCTGCAACACTAAGTCATAGCGCTGCGGCTCTGTTGGCGCCTTATCCCCTTCAAAGCTCACATAAATACCGTCTTCCTTGGCTTCGGCACTCACAGTTTTGGTGTTAAGCATTAAATTATCGAAGCGATGCTGATTACGCTTTTGCCAAACGCGGCTTAAATCCTTATCCGCACCAGCAAATAAACCATCCATCATTTCAACCACATCAATACGTGCACCAAGCGCTGAATACACCGTGGCCATTTCCAAACCAATAATACCGCCACCAATGACTAGCATTTTTTTAGGTTGTTGACGTAATTGCAGAGCACCGGTCGAGTCGACGATACGTTCATCCTCAGGTAGGAATGGCAATTTAACCGATTCACTACCAGCCGCAATAATCGCATGATGGAAAGCCACCTCTTGTGAGGAGCCATCTTCCTTTTGTACCACAAAGTGATGATCATCCTTAAAGCTAGCATGACCAACGATCACATCTACCTTGCGCGCCTTTGCCATAAACGCAAGACCACCCGTGAGCTTATTTATCACTTGATCTTTAGCTTCGCGCAATTTATCCAGATCCACTTCCGGTTCAGCAAAATGGATACCCGCCGCAGATAAACCCTTGGCTGCTTCGAGTACGGAAACATTATGTAATAAGGCCTTAGAAGGAATACAACCCACATTTAAGCAGACGCCGCCCAGGGTTGAATAGCGCTCGATTAATGCCACCTTGAGACCCAAGTCAGCCGCTCTAAAGGCTGCCGAGTAACCACCAGGACCTGCGCCAAGTACCACCACATCATAGGCGCCCTCACCTGCTTTGGCGCTGACGGCCGCCGCACTAGCAGTTTTGGCCGGAGCCGCAGCGGCGCTCGCTTGAGCGGTAGTCGTTGATTTGGCGCTACTATCGGCAGTCTCCGCTGCCGCTGTACTTTCCAACGTCAATAAGACGCTACCTTGGGACACCTTATCGCCAACCTTAACCGCTAAATCAACGATTTTACCCGCATGCGATGAGGGAATTTCCATTGAGGCCTTATCTGACTCAACCGTAATTAAGCTTTGCTCAACTTGAATTTCCTCACCGACCTCGACTAACACCTCAATCACATCGACATTATCGAAATCACCGATATCGGGAACAACAACTTCAATTTTACTCATTGTTTTTTACTCCCTTAAAGTGAAACACGACGGAAATCAGACATCAGCTTAGCCAAATGCGCATTGAAGCGAGCTGCTGCTGCCCCGTCAATCACACGGTGATCATAGGATAAGGAGAGAGGCAACATCAGACGTGGTGTAAACTCCTTACCGTTCCAAACTGGTTCGATAGCAGAACGAGATACGCCTAAAATCGCCACCTCAGGGGCATTAATAATCGGCGTAAAATCAGTACCACCAATACCACCTAAAGAAGAAATGGTAAAGCAACCGCCCTGCATTTGACTTGGTGAGAGCTTACCCTCACGAGCAGACTTCGCTAACTCATTCATCTCTATCGCAATCTCAACGATCGACTTCTGATCCGCATCCCGCAGTACAGGCACGACTAAGCCATTTGGCGTATCGGCAGCAAAACCAATATGGTAATACTTCTTAAGCACCAAGTTATCACCATCTAATGAGGCGTTAAACTCTGGGAATTTCTTCAAGGTGGCGACCACGGCCTTGATTAAGAAGGCCAGCATGGTGAAACGCACCCCTTCACGCTCATGCTCTTTGTTCATTAATTTACGGAATTCCTCTAGCTCGGTAATATCCGCTTTGTCATTGTTAGTCACATGAGGGATCATGACCCAGTTACGGTGAAGATTAGCACCTGAAATCTTCTTAATCCGTGACAATGGCTGTGTTTCAACCTCACCAAATTTAGCAAAGTCAATCTTCGGCCAATCAAGCACTTGTAGACCACCACCAGCAACCGCTTTAGTTTCAGTGGTTGCACTTGGCTGGCTAAAGCCAACGGATAAGGCGTTTTTAACGAATTGACGGACGTCATCCAACACAATTCGGCCACGCGAACCTGTACCGGTCACAGCGGTTAAGTCAACACCCAACTCACGGGCAAACTTTCTGACCGATGGTGAGGCATGCGGTAAATTACGGAATTCCTGAGCTGATAAGGCATAGGAAGCCGTAGGCGATTCCCTATCATCACCTAACTCAGCACGCTGAATTGGATAAGCGTGTGTTGCCTCGGTTGGCGCTTTGACTGCTGTAGGTTCGGCTGCTGCTGGCGTAGGGGCAACGGTCGACGCTACTGGTGCTGCAGCCTCGGAGCCACCCGCTGCTGCCAACTCAAGAATCAAGCTACCCTTGGCAACCTTATCGCCTACCTTAACCCGTAGTGCCACAACTCGACCGGCATGGCTGCTTGGGATCTCCATCGAAGCCTTATCAGATTCAACCGTAATCAGGCTTTGCTCCTCTTGAACGGTATCACCCTCATTGACTAAGACTTCAATCACATCGACTTCATCAAAATCACCAATATCAGGTACGACGACCTGCACCACCCCACCACTCGCATCAGCTGGCGCGGCAGACGCTGAAGCCGCTGCTACAGACGCTGACGTGTCGGCTGCCGTCTCAGTACTCGCTTTATTCTCAGCTGTGGCGCTTGGCTCAGATGCAGATGCTGCCCCGGCATCTGGCTCAAGCTCAAGTAATACCGTACCTTCGCTCACCTTATCGCCGACCTTAACTTTAAGCGATTTAACAATACCCGCAGCAGACGAAGGAATTTCCATGGATGCTTTATCGGATTCAACCGTAATCAGACTTTGATCCTCCTCAATACGGTCACCCTCGGCCACTAGCACCTCGATCACATCCACTTCATCGAAATCGCCGATGTCAGGAACTTTAACTTCAATTAAGTTACTCATCTTGATGTTTCTCCATTAAGCGTGATGTGGGTTAGGTTTATTCGCATCGATGCCATATATATCAATGGCCTCAACCACTTTATCCATTGGAATCTTACCCTCATCCGCTAAGCTTCTGAGTGCCGCTAAGGTAATAAAATAGCGATCCACTTCAAAGTGTTTACGCAGCTGATGACGGAAATCAGAGCGACCAAAACCGTCCGTACCCAAGACACGGTAGCTACGCCCTTGAGGGATAAATTCGCGGATCTGATCGGCCACCGCCTTCATATAGTCGGTGCTTGCAATAATGGGGCCTTCAGACTCACTTAATAATTGCGTCACATAAGGCACTTTTTGTGTTGCGGTCGGATTTAATAAGTTTTGACGATTAACATCTAAACCCTCGCGACGTAACTCGGTAAAGCTAGTCACACTCCACACATCAGCGGCAACCCCCCAATCCTCTTCGAGTAGCTTTTGCGCTGCAATGCTTTCACGCAAAATCGTACCGGATCCGAGTAAGTTAACCTTGTGCTCACCGCCTTTGCCCTCGCTAAAGCGATACATACCCTTGAGGATGCCCTCTTCATCACCCGCTTTAAGACCAGGCATAGCATAGTTTTCATTCATCAAGGTGATGTAGTAGAAGACATTTTCCTGATCCTGAACCATACGTTTTAGACCATGCTGCATAATTACAGCCACCTCATGACCAAAGGCGGGATCGTAAGATACACAATTCGGAATGGTAGAAGATAGCAATAAGCTATGACCGTCTTCGTGCTGCAAGCCCTCGCCGTTAAGCGTAGTTCGACCTGCAGTACCACCCAATAGGAAGCCGCGCGCTTGAATATCACCGGCCGCCCACAATAAATCGCCCACACGTTGGAAGCCGAACATTGAGTAATACACAAAGAACGGAATCATAATGCGATTACTGGTAGAGTAAGACGTGGCTGCTGCAATCCACGAACACGTCGCACCCGCTTCGGTAATACCCTCTTGTAAAAGCTGACCGGATTCTGATTCACGATAGTACATCACTTGATCTTTATCGACCGGCGTATACTTCTGACCCTCTGGGGCATAAATACCAATTTGACGGAATAAACCCTCCATCCCGAAGGTACGACCCTCATCCGATAAAATCGGCACCACCCGATGACCTAATTGCTTATCCCGTAGTAATTGGTTTAAGAAACGCACAAAGGCTTGTGTCGTAGACATCTCACGCCCTTCCGGGGTGGGCTCAGTCACCGATTTAAAGTACTCTAGGCCCGGTACCGTTAAGCGCTCATCAGCATCACGACGACGGCGCGGATAAAAACCGCCTAACTGCTCACGTCGCTCACGCAAGTAGCGCATTTCGGCAGAGTCCTCAGATGGACGGAAGTATGGAATTTCGCTAATCTTGTCATCTGGAATAGGAATATTTAAGCGATCACGTAAATCACGTAACGCCTCTTCCTCTAGTTTCTTTTGCTGATGCGAAGGGTTCTTACCCTGAACTGTTTCACCCAAGGCATAGCCTTTAATCGTTTTGGCAAGAATCACTGTGGGCTGACCCTCAGTTTTCATCGCCGCATCAAAGGCAGCATATACCTTATTAGGATCGTGACCGCCGCGATTTAAACGCCAAATCTGCTCATCACTCATGCGGCTAACCATCTCTAAAAGACGTGGATCCTTGCCGAAGAAATGCTTGCGCACATAAGCACCGTCATTGGCCTTATAGGCTTGGTATTCACCATCAATGGTCTCTTCCATCACCTTGCGTAAAATGCCGTCCTTATCGCGCGCCAATAATGGATCCCAATAGCTACCCCAAATGAGCTTAATCACATTCCAACCAGAACCACGGAATTCACCCTCAAGCTCTTGGATGATTTTGCCGTTACCACGTACTGGGCCATCTAGACGCTGCAGGTTGCAGTTAATCACAAAGATCAAGTTATCCAGTTTTTCACGCGCAGCCAGACCAATAGCACCTAAAGACTCTGGCTCATCCATCTCACCATCACCGCAGAATACCCAAACCTTACGCTTAGAGGTATCGGCAATGCCACGTGCATGTAAATACTTTAAGAAACGCGCCTGATAAATCGCCATCATCGGGCCTAAGCCCATGGATACCGTCGGAAACTGCCAGAAATCAGGCATCAGATGCGGGTGAGGATAGGAAGATAGGCCCTTACCATCAACCTCCTGACGGAAGTTATCCAACTGCTCCTCACTAATACGGCCCTCTAAATAAGCACGACCGTAAATACCCGGTGAAGAATGACCTTGGAAATACACCAAGTCGCCGCCATGGTCCTCAGACTCAGCATGCCAGAAATGGTTTTGACCACTTTCGATCATGGTCGCTAAAGAAGCGTATGAAGCCATATGGCCACCTAAACCACCGCCACCCTCAGTTTCATGAAGATTAGCTTTTACCACCATTGCCACAGAGTTCCAACGAATATAGGCACGAATGCGTGCTTCCAATTCTAAGTTACCCGGATTAGGCGGCTCCTGCCCAGGAGGAATGGTATTTAAATAGGCTGTATAAGGAGAATAAGGGATATTTGAACCTGAACGGCGTGCTAAATCCGTTAGCTTCTCGATTAAAAAGTGCGCTCTCTCTGTACCCTCACGGTCTAACACCGCCTCCAACGATTCCAACCATTCCTGGGTTTCGACCTCATCAATATCTGGAATACTGGTTGCCGAATAATCTTTATCCATTCGAGACTCCTCTAATAGTGGTTGAATTAAGTCATCGCTAATTTATAAAATGACTTTAATAATTTATAGGATATACAACTTTAATTAAAAATGCGATCGGTTAAATACCTAAGGCACCACTGTCCTAATGATTAACCTCAAACAAATTTAAACTCGTACAGGCTAATTCTAGAAAAAACCGATATTTTGTCAAGGATTTTTCATATGGTAATATTATATTTTGTATAGTGAAATATTCAAATTCAGACTTCACGTAACGGCATAATCAGCTAGCTCAATAAAGTATTTTTTTAAGCTGCCTACTTTACTAAGTTCGTCTTACTAAACTTGTTAAAATAAAACGCTTATATACAATTTCGGCATCACAATCCTTTTACACGGTTTAGTGAGTAGTTTTTAGTAGATTGATATGGCGTCAAACTCCCATCTTTCGCTTATTTTGCCCCAAACGCTTAAAAACGAAAATAAGCGTAGAATGCATTGGATCATTCCGGTCTTTGTATTAGTGCTCTATGTCTTAGTGATTTTTGCCTTTATGGCAATTCAAAAGATTCAACATCAGCACGCCATTCTCTATTCAAACACAGAGGAAGTCAGACACCAGTTATTGATATTTCTGGTGGTGGCCATGTCATTTACCATCGTCATCAGTTTACTGACTTTGTGGCATTACACCCGTATCCGTTCTGAGGCTGAGGAGCAGCTCTTTTTAGAAACCACCTTTAGACGTGCCATGGAAAACTCCATGTCCACCGGGATGCGCGTTTTAGATTTGCAAGGTCGTGTGGTGTATGTGAATCCCGCTTTTTGCCGTATGGTTGGGTGGAATGAATCTGAATTACTAGGCACGCTTTTCCCCTATCCCTATTGGGTGGAGGATAAGTTCGAACAACATGAGAAATACCTAGATATCGTCTTAAGTGGCAAGACCCCTAGCTCGGGTATGGAGATGGAGGCAAAACGCCGGGACGGCTCTATTTTTACGGCCCGTCTGTATGTGTCCCCGCTGATGGATCCGAATGGCGAACAAATTGGTTGGATGACCTCAATGACCGATATTACGGAGCCTAAGCGTATTCGCGAGGCTTTAACAGCAGCGCACGAACGCTTTATGACGGTATTGGAAAGTCTGGATGATACGATTTCGGTAGTCGCCGATACGCCCAATGGCACCGAACTACTCTTTGCCAATCGTACCTATCGTCGACTTTGGGGTTCAGAAGCACATGGCCACACCTTACTTTATAATGCCGCCACCGCACATCATGAAAATGATCCCTTGGCAAATAACGAGCTCTACATCGCACAGATCGGTGCCTGGTTTGAAGTGCAACATCGCACCCTAAACTGGACTGATGGGCGTAAGGTACGTTTACAAGTAGCACGGGATATTTCTCAGCGCCGTGAGTATGAGCAAAAACTCAGTGCGCAGCAGGAAAAGGTGCAGTTAAGTGGCCGTTTAAGCACGCTGGGCGAAATGGCAAGTTCTTTGGCCCATGAGCTGAATCAGCCACTCACTGCCATTGTCAATTACAACTCAGCCATTGCCGCCTTAATTAAAAGTGAGCATCTGGATCAAGAGCGCTTATTACAGGTACTGGATAAATCCGTTTCTCAAGCCGAACGGGCCGGACGAATTATTGGTCGTATTCGTGATTTTGTGCGCCGTAACGAGCCCGAACGTCAAGCCGTTAAAATTGATACCATTGTTGAAAACACAATGGATTTAGCCTTTTTTGAAAGTCGCAAATATAGTAAGCAAATCGAGGTTAACCTACCCGAGGACCTACCTGAGGTGTATGCCGATCCAATATTAATTGAGCAGGTACTCCTAAATATAGTTAAAAATGGCCTTGAGGCGATGAGTCAAAGTGAGCACGAGACACTGTATGTGAATGTATCGCAAGTGGGCTTGGAAATACAGGTACAAGTCATTGATAGCGGTCATGGCCTCAAGGATCCTGAACGCTTATTTGAACCCTTTTACAGCACCAAAAAAGAGGGTTTGGGCATTGGTCTAAATATCTGTCGCTCAATTATAGAATCACACCGCGGCAGCTTATGGGCTGAAAATAATCCCAGTGGCGGTACAATATTTACATTCAGAATTCCCTGTTATAGAAAAGCTGATAACTCAACTTCACAAAATGGAGCAATAAATTAATTATGATAGACCATAGTAATAGTGTAATTTTTATTGTTGATGATGATGATGCCGTTAGAGATTCACTGCGTCTACTACTAGAAACTCAAAACTACCGAGTACAGACATTTGCCAGTGGTGAGGAATTTTTAGAGCAGTATAATCCTAATCTTGTCAGTGTCTTAATCACTGATGTACGGATGCCGGGTATGTCTGGCTTACAACTACAAGAGCAGTTATTAGAGCGTAAAGCCACCCTACCCATTATTTTCATCACCGGTCATGGCGATGTGAATATGGCGGTTTCAACCATGAAAAAAGGCGCAGTAGACTTTATTGAAAAGCCTTTTAATCTTGAAGATATCAAACCCGTCATTGCGCGTTTCCTCGATCAGGCTTATGAACAAATGCAGGAAGCGATTTCTCAACAAGCGGTAGACAGTTTATTAGCCCGCCTTACCTCACGTGAAGAGCAAGTACTTGAGCGTATTGTGGCTGGTCGTCTGAATAAGCAAATTGCCGATGACCTCAGTATAAGTATCAAAACGGTAGAAGCACATCGTGCCAATATCATGGAAAAGCTCGAGGTCAGCACCGTCGCAGACCTCATGAAAATCGTTTTAAAGAAGTAATTATCTAAAGGATTCAAGTTTTTGTATGAACGCTAGTATCATTGACGGCAAAGCTTTATCAGAAAAAATCAAACAGGGTTTAGCGCCCACCATTGAAGCAATTAAGGCAAAAGGCATCACGCCCTCGCTAACCGTGGTCTTAGTGGGTGAGGATCCTGCCTCCCAAGTCTATGTGCGTAATAAGCACAATACCTTTATCAAAATGGGCTTGGATTCCGAGGTAGTGAGCTTGCCTAGCGATATTTCTCAAGCAGAGTTATTGGCAAAAATTCATCAATTAAATGAGAATCCTAAGGTGAATGGCATCTTGGTGCAGTTACCCTTACCGGATCATTTAGATAGCCAGTTAATAATTCAACATATCAAAGCCGAAAAGGATGTGGACGGCTTTCACCGCTTAAATGCGGGCGCCTTAATGACCGGTGAACCGCAGCTCATTCCTTGCACCCCCTATGGCATCATGAAGATGCTAGAGGATCAGAACGTCACCTTACGTGGTGCTGAAGCGGTGATTGTTGGTGCCAGTAATATTGTTGGCAAACCCATTGCCCTACTCTTACAAAAAGCCGGTGCCACCGTCACCATTTGTAATTCCAAAACCAAGGATTTGGTCGCTCACACCAAGCGCGCCGATGTGCTTGTGGTCGCCACCGGTCGACCCATGATGATTAGCGGCGACATGATTAAACCCGGTGCCGTGGTCATCGATGTGGGTATTAATCGCCTGGATAATGGCAAGCTAGTGGGTGATGTTATTTTTGATGAGGCATCCAAAGTGGCGGCAGCCATCACCCCGGTACCGGGTGGCGTGGGTCCCATGACCATCACCATGCTATTAGTTAATACCATTCAAGCGACGATGCAACAACATGGTCTAGAGGAGCTGTCTTAAGCATGACTGGGCAACTTAGTAACAACCCCTTATTAACGCCGCTTGAACAATTGATGCCGTATGAGGCGATTGAGCCCGAGCATATTGTACCGACCATTGAGTTTTTACTCAAAGAAGCAAAAGCGCTGATTGAGCAATTAATCACCATAGCGGATCCCAACTGGGACAACTTTATCGAACCTATGGAATATGGTACGGCTCGCTTATGGCGTGCTTGGAATGTGGTCAATCACTTAAATAATGTACACAACACCGATGCCGTTCGTAGCGCCTACAATACCCTATTACCGCAAGTGTCTGAGTTTTCGACCTGGATTGGTCTGAATAAGGCGCTATTTGAACAGTATCAAATGCTCCACCAAAGTGAGGCTTTCCAAGCGCTTAGCAAAACTCGTCAACGCATTATCACCGAAGCGCTCAAGGACTTTGAACTCAGTGGCGTAAGCTTAGAAGGTGAAGCCAAAACTCGCTATGCTGAGATTAGTGAGCAACTCGCCATGACCAGTCAGCAATTTGCCCTAAACGCTTTGGATGCAACCGACAAATGGAGCTACCACACCGAAGATGCTGAAGAAGTAGCTGGCATCCCAGAGCAAGTATTAGCAGCGGCCAATGACTTGGCCGGTGGCAAAGGTTGGACCTTTACTTTAAAAATGCCCTCCTATCTCCCTGTGATGCAGTATGCTAGCAATCAAGCGCTACGCCAACGCATGTATCAAGGCTATGCCACCATTGCTTCAGAGCAAGGTGATAAGCAGTTTGATAACTCTGACAATATTGAAACATTACTAAAACTACGGCTTGAGCTTGCTAAATTACTTGGCTTTAAGGATTTTGCCACCATGCAATTAGAAAAACGCATGGCCGACAGCCCGCAGCAAGTGATCGATTTTATTCGTGACTTAGCCGCCAAAGCTAAGCCATTTGCCGAAAAAGATATGGCCGAACTGAGCGCCTTTGCCCGTCAAGAGCTGGGTATGGCAGCGTTGGAGCCATGGGATTTAGCCTATGTCTCCGAGCGATTACGCGAAAAGAAATTCGCTTATTCGGATGAAGAAGTTAAACAATACCTACCTGAAGACCAGGTATTAAATGGTTTATTTACGATTATTGAGCATCTCTTTAAGGTCAAATTCGAAGCCACGGAGGCCCAAACGTGGCATCAAGACGCCAAGGTCTTTGCCCTCAAAGAGGCAGATCAGTTAATCGGTTATTTATATACTGACTTACACGCTCGTAACGCCAAACAAAGTGGTGCTTGGGTAGCTAATGAGCGCACTCGCCAACGTCATCAGGGTGAGTTAATCACGCCGGTGGTCTATTTAACATGTAACTTTACCCCACCCCAAGGCGCTAAAGCTGGTCTACTGCGTTTAGATGATGTGGTGACGCTATTCCACGAAATGGGTCATGCACTGCATGCACTCCTTTCCAAGGTGGATGAGCCCTCTGCCTCACCCTTTGCTAGTGTGGAATGGGATGCGATCGAGTTGCCCTCACAGTTTATGGAAAACTTCTGCTATGAGTGGCCGGTGATGCAAAAGCTAAGCCGTCACCAAGAAAGTGGTGAGCCTTTGCCACGCCAGTTATTTGACAAAATTATCGCCGCAAAAAACTTCCAAACCGGTATGCAAACCGTACGGCAGTTGGAGTTTGCCTTATTTGATATGCTGCTACACCAGCAATTGGAGCAGCAAACCATCGCCGATGTGCTGACGCTGCTAGATGAGGTTCGACAGGAGGTTGCGGTCGTGATGCCACCTAGCTGGCACCGCTTCCCGCATAATTTCTCCCATATTTTTGCGGGTGGTTATGCGGCTGGCTACTATAGCTATAAGTGGGCTGAAGTGCTCTCAGCAGATGCCTATAGCTATTTTGAAGAGCATGCCACAGAGGAATTTGGCACGCTTAACCCGCAAGCTGGTGAACACTTTAAAAATGAAATTCTCGCCGTTGGCGGCTCCTTGCCTGCAACTGAGTTTTTTGAAAAGTTCCGTGGACGCCCAGCGGATCCTGCTGCCTTATTACGACACCACGGTATGGTGGATGAACAAAGCTAATAAGAGATTAAGATGATAAAGCGATTAAAAAAATCCTCGCTTGCCTTTGCCCTCTCCCTAGCGTGCCTGGGGATGGCAACGCCTATTGACTCGGCCTTGGCTGAAACTCAATTTTACTCAACCCGCTCACATCTGCCCGATTTAAAATTTGAGCTGCAGCACACCGATGAGCAGCGCTTAAGCGAGCAACAGTTTAAACAAAAAGTAGTCTTAGTTTATTTCGGCTATACCTATTGCCCCGATGTGTGTCCTACCACCATGGCGGAGCTGGCACTGATGAAAAGCATGCTCAGCGAACAACAACAAGCGCAGGTGCAAGTTATTTTTATCAGTGTCGATCCGCATCGTGATACCCCTGCCCGCTTAGAAAAATATCTAGAGGCTTTCGGTCTAGGTGCTATTGGTCTAAGCGGAACGGAAAAAGAAATTGCCGCCATTGCTAAACGTTATCGAGTGGCTTACCAAATTGAAAAGCCAAAAAATCCGAACAATCCGGAGCTCTATGATGTGATGCATGCGGAGGGGATTTATGTTTTTGATACCAATGGCAAAGCTGCTTTCCTCGCCTCCAATAGTCATGATATTGAGGGCTTACATCAGCGCGTCGTCGCCTTACTTAAGTAATAA
Organism: Oligella sp. HMSC09E12; assembly: GCF_001808505.1. Classification (NCBI taxonomy): domain Bacteria; kingdom Pseudomonadati; phylum Pseudomonadota; class Betaproteobacteria; order Burkholderiales; family Alcaligenaceae; genus Oligella; species Oligella sp. HMSC09E12. Next base: position 152,507 of record NZ_KV793587.1, on the reverse strand, counting down.
GCTGCTGGAGGCGCACGGATATCGTTCACTTTAATTGACGCAACAAATTGCTTAACCTTATTTACCATTTCCCAAGGAGATAATGACCGTGATCACTATTTTTCACCTTCCCTCGACAGGCTCCTTTCGTAGTATCTGGTTAGCTTGTGAGCTTGGTCTCACCTTTCAACTTAATCATCGTCAAGAAGCCGACGAGGCTTCTGATAGCGAAACCCACCCCTTAAGCAAGGCCCCTATTCTCTTAGACGGGAATATTAGCATTGCGACGCATGGTGCTGTCCGTGAATACTTGCTCAGTAGCTATGACCGTTGCGGTATGCGCCCGCCAATGGCTCACCCTGACTATATCCAGTATTTACAATGGGTGCACTATCTAGAAGCTACACTTTTGCCGCTAGTTGAACAACAGAGCATCATTCATAAATTAGGTCAATCTAGAGTACCGTTTTTTGCTCGCTCAATTATGAAAAAAACGGTCTTAAACTACCTGAATACGCACATTATGCCGGAACTGCAGCGTCAATTAAATTACATCGATCAGTCACTGGCAGCCAGTGGTTGGACCTGTGGTAGCCGCTTCTGTGCGGCAGATATTGATTTAGCCTATATCTTATTAGGTTTAGAGGCTGAGGCTAAGCTGTTGCCTGAGCATAAAAATATTGAAATGTTCTTAAGCGCAGTTAAAGAGCGTGCTACCTATCAACTGGCCAAAGAAAAATCCACAACCACGAGCAATGCTTTGGGCTTTGAACAGAGCGCTCAAACCACTGCGGTGGCACAGGCTGAAGAGGTGGAACTAGTGGATGAGGAGCGAGCGGATGCTGTGGATACGAGCACTGCTGAAGCAGCACCACATGAAGCAGAAAGCGACGGCATCACCACCGGTCATGATATGACCGAGCAGCCTACGCCTAAGCGTGACTAAGCAATATAGTAAGAAGCCCACCATCAGGTGGGCTTTTTGCTTTTACCCGCAAGCGACTCCATCAATGACCTAAATAGGCCTTACCAACCTGATCATTAAGCAAGAGATTAGCACCCGTATCGTGCAACACAATACGTCCCGTCTCCAACACATAGCCACGATCGGCAATTTGTAAGGCCTTATTAGCATTTTGCTCGACTAGGAACACCGTGATACCATCATCACGGATGGTTTTGATAATCTCAAAAATCTGCTCAATAATTAATGGCGCTAAGCCCAGGGTAGGCTCATCTAACAGCAGCATTCTGGGTTTACTCATCAAGGCACGGCCAATAGCTAGCATCTGCTGCTCACCGCCCGACATCAAGCCAGAGCGCTGTGTGGCACGCTCACGCAAGCGAGGGAAAAGCTCAAATACATGCTCTAGCCCAGCCTCAATCTCCTCACGGTTTAAAAAGAAACCACCCATCTGGAGGTTTTCGAGTACATTCAGGTCCGGAAAAACGCGCCGTCCCTCCGGTGAAATCGCTAACCCCTTACGCATAATGGCATGCGTCGGTAGCTCTGAAATATCCTCACCCATAAAATGGATGCTACCGGTGCGAACGCGTGGATTACCGCAAATGGTTGAGAGCGTGGTGGTCTTACCGGCACCATTACTACCGATTAAGGTAACAATCTCGCCCTCATCTATGTGTAAGCTAACATCGTGCAGGGCCTGAATTGCACCGTAGCCCGAATTAATACTATCCAGTTTTAACATTGCCATGATTACTCTCCGAGATAAGCCTTAATCACTTCAGGATCATTACGTACCTGCTCCGGGGTACCGGTAATTAAAGGCTTACCATACTCCATTGCTAAAATACGATCGGAAATATTCATAATCAAGCCCATATCATGCTCAATTAATAGCACCGATAAATCATAATCATGACGTAACTGATTGATTAGACTAGCTAACTCAATCTTTTCCTGTGGGTTTAAACCGGCTGCCGGCTCATCTAACAATAAGAGCTTAGGCTCGGTAATCATACAACGCGCAATTTCTAAACGACGTTGATGACCATAAGCTAAATTACCCGCTTCGCGATTAGCGAATTCCTTGATACCCATAAACTCCAACCAAAAAACCGCCCTTTCTAAAGCTTGCTTTTCAGCGCGTCGATGACTGGGTAAATTCAATAAGCCGTGCAGAAAACCGGCGCCTTTATTGTGTTGCGCTACCAACAGATTTTCCAAGACCGTGAGATTTTTAAATAAACGCACGTTTTGAAAGGTTCTCACGAGGCCCTGTCTAGCCACCATATGACTAGTCCAGCCGGTGATATCCTTTGAGTTTAACGTGATGTTACCGCTAGTTGGCTTATAAAAACCGCTGACGCAATTAAATACCGTGGTTTTACCTGCACCATTCGGGCCAATAATAGCAAAGATCTCATTCTTCCTTACCTCAAAAGAAACATGATCAACTGCCAATAAACCACCAAAACGCATGCAGATATCACGAGCTTCTAAAACAATATCACTCATTACTTAATCTCCACATGGGCACGTTGTGCAGGTAATAAACCCTGAGGTCGCCAGACCATCATCAATACCATCACTAAACCGAAAATCAACATCCGATATTCAGCAAATTGACGTGCAATCTCAGGCAAGGCGGTTAATAAGATCGCCGCAAGAATCACGCCCACTTGTGAGCCCATACCACCCAGCACCACCACTGCAAGGATTAAGGCCGACTCAATAAAGGTAAAGGACTCGGGGTTAACTAAGCCTTGTCGCGCTGCAAAAAACGCACCACCGAAACCGGCAAACATCGCACCTAAGGTAAAGGCGGATAATTTGATCGTGGTCGGATTCAGACCCAAGGAACGACAAGCAATCTCATCCTCACGTAAGGCCTCCCAAGCACGACCAATGGGCATACGAATCAAGCGATTAGAAACTAATAAGGTAATCACCGCCAAAGCCAAAGCTAATAGATAGAGATAAATCACCACATGATTCGCATCATAGGCCCATCCCATCATCTGATGGAAAGTCTCCTCACCCGCCGGCGCGCGACGCGTCATGGCATGACCTAACAAAGTTGGCTTAGGGATATTGGCAATACCATCCGGACCACCCGTCCATTGGCTGAGGTTAATTAATAAAAGACGAATAATCTCACCAAAACCTAAGGTCACAATGGCTAAATAGTCGCCCCTTAATCTCAGTACTGGGAAACCGAGTAGATAACCGAACAAGGCAGCCATGCCACCGGCAACGGGTAAAGCGGACCAGAAGCCCCAACCAGCCCAATGGAATAATAAGGCGTAGGTATAGGCACCAACCGCATAAAAACCCACAAAGCCCAGATCGAGTAAACCCGCAAAACCCACGACAATATTTAAACCCAATCCTAACATCACATAAATGAGGACAAGCGTCGCAATATCGACATTAGAACGGGAACTGAAAAAGGGCCAAATTGCAGCAGCGGTAACCACTAATAGAATCAGTAAATTAATCGTCCGCGGCTTTAATACAGGTATCGCCCAACCACTGCCGCGCTTATTCTTGGCAAAGCTTTTAAAGAGATAAGGACGGAAGAGTTGCACCACAAAGACCGCAGCAATACCCATCAACACAAATTCCCAATTAGGAACAATGTGCGTCTGTGCGCCTTGACGTACGAGCTGTAAACCGAAAATAGGAATGGTTAAAATGGCGGTTAATACAGCAGAAAAAATTGCAGTTTTAAGATTTTCAGCCATTAGACTTTCTCCACTTCAGGTTTACCTAAGAGTCCAGTCGGACGGAAAAGTAGAATCAATACTAATAAGCTAAATGCCACAATGTCTTTGTATTCAGAAGACCAGTAAGCCGCCGCTAAGGTTTCTACCACACCGAGTAATAGCCCGCCTAAAATCGCCCCAGGAATACTACCGATACCGCCCAATACCGCCGCAGTAAAGGCCTTAATACCCGCAATAAAACCAATAAATGGATTTAATTTACCGATCGCCAGTGCAATTAATACACCGCCCACCGCGGCTAACATCGCTCCTAACACAAAGGTAAAGGAAACCACACGGTTGGTATCAATACCTAGTAGATTAGCCATCTGCATATCTTGTGAACAGGCACGTGAAGCACGTCCCATACGAGAATTCTTAATATAGAGCGTGAGCGCAATCATTAAGACAAAGACGACCAGGATAATCAACAGGCGTGAGTAGGAGAACATGACGGGATAACCAACGCCCATATCCCAGCGAAATGCGCCGGAAATGACATTAGGTACCGCCATATCACGCGCACCCTGACCAAGGGCTACCCAGTTCTGTAAGAAAATTGACATACCAATAGCCGCGATCAGTGAAACTAAACGCGGACTATTACGCGCCGGTCTATACGCTACTCGCTCAATGGTATAACCGTAGACACCGGTCACCACGGCGGCAACTAAAATCATAAACAGAATCAATAAAGGCAAAGGCAGAAAGCCATTAACCCCTATCGCCGTCAATGTAACCAAACCAACATATGCCCCGATCATATAAACTTCACCGTGCGCGAAGTTAATCATACCAATAATGCCATAGACCATCGTATAGCCAATCGCAATTAAGGCGTAAATGGCTCCTAGTGAGAGACCATTAAACAGCTGCTGTATAAGCTGAGGCAGAAAATCCATAAGTTCGTGCCCTTATAAGTAAAACAAGAGGCAATCATAATACGTAATTAGTTAAGAAACTATTGGCAATAACACTTAATTTTTGACACAAAACTAAGGATTAATATACCTGTGATTTTTAATGAGCGTTCACGACCCAAGCGACTGAGCAATGCAAATTCATATTTTTTAAATGTGATTATGCTATAAACATACTATTTTGCCTGCCATCGGGCAGCAGCGACTCTCAATTGATAAAAGGATACACTGTGCTTAGCCTACTCACTAGCGACCATCAACATAGCACCCCTCATCTTGATAAAAAAGGCTTAGCAATATTTGAAAAATATGTCGCTCAGGCGAATTGCTATGTAGAGTACGGCGCTGGCGCCAGTACTTGGCATGCACATGAATTAGGCGCCAAGCAAATTATCGCCGTTGACTCTTCGGTTGAATGGATTCACAAGGTACAAGCGCATCTCCCCGATAGCAAGCAGGTGGAGCTCATCTATTGCGATATTGGTCCGGTTGGCCAATGGGGTAAGCCAATGGATGATAGGAAGATTAAACACTACCATGAGTATATGCTGGCGCCTTGGCGCTTAGCCCAACAAAAAGGGCTGCAGGTAGATCTGATTATGATTGATGGTCGCTTCCGAGTAGCTTGTTTTTTATATAGTCTGCTCTGTGCGGAAGCTGGCACGGTTATATTATTTGATGATTACAGTCTACGCTTTCGCTACCACCTAGTTGAGGATTTTTGTCCTAAGGTTGCGAGTCATGGGCGCTTAGCTGAATTTCATGTCAGCAAGGATTATGAGCTAAGCGAACTGGTTGCCATGATAGCGAAGTATTCGATTATCATCGATTAGCCACACCGCTATCAAGGCGCCTTACTTGACTTAAGCCCTTAAAGCCACGCTGAATAGCACAGCGTCGGCAAACAACAGGCTAGTCACTGCTAACCACCATATTTTTTTTGGGTTTTGCCGTACCGAGGTTCCACATCAACGCTCTAAAGGGAGCCAGCAGCATAATCGACAAACTCACCTTGAGTAGCAAGTCACCTAGGGTAAGCGTAAACCAAGGCACGCCCGTACCCACAAAGGCAACAGCAAAAAACACAAAGGTATCGATAACCGAAGCGAGCACGCCCGCTAATAAAGGCGCCAACCACCATGCCTGTTGACGCAAGCGATGAAACACGAAAATATCAAGCACATGCGCCAGTAAAAAAGCCGTACCGGAAGCCAAGGCGATTCTCGGCGTTGACAAATAAATCGATACAATCAATGCCGCAGCAAAACCCCAGTACACAATTCGACGTGCCGCTTGCGGACCAAAGCGACGATTCATCAGATCGGTCACTAAAAAAGTCACGGGATAGGTAACAGCCCCCAAGGTTAACCAATCATTAATATGAAACTGTGGTTGCACAAAATAATTGGACGCTGCCACTAAGGCACACATAATCGCTAAAGCAATCAGGCGTTGATGCGGTCTGATTGGTTCAAATTGCATGCCACTAAAGTGCGTATCTTGTACTTGCGACATAAGGCTCAAAAAACTCCAACGATAAAAATTAAGAAGATCGATGAGGACTTAATTCCACGGCCAATTCCTTGGCGCGCTCATAGGCTGCCTGCATTGCCATGGCCACAATCGCTTTTAGATCCTCACGCTCGAATACGGATAAGGCCTGCTCCGTCGTCCCTTTTTTAGAGGTGACATTGGCTCTAAGCTGCGCAATTGGCAAGGACGACTGCGCCATCATCTGGGTCGCACCTTTAAGCGTCTGAATCGCATGTTGACGGGCTGTTGCTTGATCATAGCCAAGAGCAATAGCACCCTCAATCAGCGCTTCGGCAAATAAATACACATACGCCACCCCACTACCACTTAAGGCCGTCACCGCATCCAACATGGTCTCCTCAGCAACGAAGTCTACTCGACCACATGCCTTAAACATCGCTGCAAAACGAGTGCGCTCTGCGGCTGTCACGGCGGCCGCACAATAGGCCGCAATCACACCCTCACCCACTAAGGAAGGTGTATTTGGCATGGTGCGAATGATTTTCAATATAGAATCGTCACGCTGTGTGAGAAAATAAGCTAAGGAGGCAGTACTTAAACCGGCTGCCACACTAATTACCAGCTTATCAGCCGAAAAAAACGGCTGATACTCCTGCAGCACCGTCTGCATCATCTGCGGCTTAAGCGCTAATAACCAAATATCGGCATCGGCAAAAGCCGCACTAGCACCAATTTGTACCTGCTGTACACCCTTGGCACGCCAGTTATTCAAGGACGCTTCCGAATTTACAGAAATCAATAGCTCATCAGCTTGACAACTACCCTGCAGCAGCATGCCATCAATAATCGCGGCAGCCATATTACCACCGCCGATAACACCAATCTTCATAGTTTATCTAATGCTATACTAGGGCAACGCCATTGAAAATAGCATCGCTTATAGTTTTTAGGCTACCTTAACCTTAGGTTCAGCACTCGCTGCACCCACCTCACCAATCACACTGGCTAAGTTAAAGCCCTCCGCCTTAAGCAGCGCCAACACCTCATCCACCGCCTCCGGACTTACAGCTAATAACAAGCCGCCAGAGGTCTGCGGATCGGTTAAAAGCGCACGATCGACATCCGTCATGCCCTCAGCTAATTCGACACGCTCGCCAATCGCATGCCAGTTACGACCAGAAGCACCGGTAATATAGCCCTGCTCGGCAAGCTCACGTGCACCCTCTAAAAATGGTACTTGCGCTAGCTTAATATGCAAATCAACACCCGAAGCACGCGCAATCTCAGCCGCATGACCTAATAAAGCAAAGCCCGTCACATCCGTCATCGCATGCACCGCCGCCATAGGACCAAGCTTTGCACCTGGTGTATTCAGCTGAGTGGTGGAGGCAATCATCAATTGATAGGCAGCCTCAGGCAAGGCGTTTTTCTTAAGTGCTGCGGAAAATACACCGATCCCAAGCCCCTTGGTGAGAATCAACACATCACCCGTTTTAGCCTTTGAGTTACGCTTAATCTGCTCAGGATGCACTGTACCCATCGCCGCTAAGCCGTAAATCGGCTCAACCGAGTCAATTGAGTGCCCGCCAGCGACCGGAATACCTGCTTGCTGACACACATCGGCACCACCCTGAAGAATTTTAGCAATTTGATCATGCGGCAAAACATTAATCGGCATTGCCACCAAGGCTAAGGCCATCACGGGCGTGCCACCCATGGCATAAATATCTGATAAGGCATTGGTCGCTGCAATGCGACCAAAATCATAAGGATCGTCGACAATCGGCATAAAAAAGTCTGTAGTCGCAATCAATGCCTGCTCATCGTTTAAACGAAAAACCGCTGCATCATCGGCCGTCTCATTGCCCACCAAAAGATTTGGAAAAGCTTGCCCCGTCGGCATACTAGCCATCAGATTAGACAGTACATCGGGGGCGATTTTACAACCGCAGCCACCGCCATGCGATAAAGAGGTTAAACGAGGGGATTGATTAGATTGCGTCGTATTACTTTCAGCCATGAGACTCACCATCTGAAATAAAATTGGCGGAAGGTAGCAGGAGTCGAACCTACCTGGGAATGTCTGACATCCCCAACTGGATTTGAAGCCCAGCCGCAACACCGGTTACGCATACCTTCCGACGAAGTTAACGCTCTATTATAACCAATCTAAAGAGCGGTTGCGAACTAATCTTCGTTCCTTGACCCGACGCGTTAAACCAGCCCGATCAAAATACTCTAACACCTGCACCGCGCGCTTGCGTCCCAGCCCTGATGCGTCTCTAAACTCGGCCGTGCCAATATCATCTTGAGGTTCCATGCTGAGTACAATCTGTGCCAAGCGCTGTAATGACTTACGGTGATAAAAAAGATCATGCACTACTTGGAAAATTTCACCTTGACGGCTTAAGCGACGTAAAACCTGTCGTACATCACCCTCTTCTGCCCCTAATTGCTTAGCAATATCGCGCACCCATGGCGGATTAGAACCACCCGCTTCAACCATCGGTAAAATCTGCTCGGCTAACTGCGCCTCTTGCGCCGATAACACCGGGATATGATCTGGTAAATGCAATAAACTGCGAGTGCGAGCAATCCGCCCTTGCTCAATTAGCGAGCGCACTAATAACTGCCATAAGCCATCGCTCACCTTGGGTAAGCTCATACGTCGCATACGCAACAGCTCTACCCCCACCTCGTCCGGGGACTGCTCATGAAAAGCCGCTAAGCGCTGCACCACCTGCTCAGCTAAAGCCTGCCATTGATCCGCTAAAATCCAAATCGTCTGCGCTTGTGCACCACCCGGCACCAAAGCCAACACACCTGGTGGCTGGGTCAATTTATCCAAAGACTTAGCGGTTAAGCGTAAAAGTGTTTTTTCACTTAAACCATAGGGCGCTAATTTTAACAATACCTCGATACTGGCACCGTTTAAAAAAGCCTCCACCCCCGCTAACCACGCTAAGCGTTCGGGCGAGCGACGCTTACGATCGGGTGCATTAGGATGCAGAATCCGACCGCCGCCAATGGTTTGCGTCGCCTGCGGATTACGAATAATAAAGCGATCACCGGTCATACTGCAAATCGGCTCGGTGGACACCAACTGCACCATGGCACGCTGTCCTGGCTCAACCCTATCCTGACTTAATGGCACCGCATGCACATAATAATGCTTTGCCGCAATATGCAAATGCAAGGGCGTCCACGCCTGAATTCTTTGCTCTGATGAGTGCAGCAACTGCAAGCTCACATCAATATTAAACGAGGGCGTGAAGCTACGCGCATCAGCAATCCAATCACCGCGCTCAATGGCATCCTTAGCCAGACCAACGACATTGAGGGCACAACGTTGACCAGCACGCGCCGTTTGCGAAGGTTGATCCTGCGCATGGATAGAGCGAACTCGCAGCGACTGAGCTGAGGGAAAGTGCCTTAAATCAATCACCTCACCAGCGGCTTGAGCTGCTTGAACACGTAAGTCCAATTCACCCCCATGCACGGTACCCGTCACCACAGTACCCTGCCCACTTAAGCTAAAGACGCGGTCTACTGCCAAGCGAAATAGACCTTCAGCCTGTTGATTACCGCGCGCCTCAGCCTCTTTAAATAAATACTCACGTAACTCATCAATACCCAGATGGTCCTCAGCTAAGGCATCCGTTACAAAAAACGGTGCTTTTTCCAAAAAACTACCGGCGACCAAGGCCTCTATTTCTTGCTTGACCTCATCAATGCGAGCCCCATCAACCACAGCGGCTTTAGTAATCACAATGGCACCAGCCGTAATATGAAGTAAAGAAAGAATCGCTAAATGCTCACGGGTCTGCGGCATCACCCCGTCATCGGCAGCCACCACCAATAAGGCAAAATCAATACCAGTGGCGCCGGCAACCATGGTACGAATTAAACGCTCATGTCCCGGCACATCAATAAAGCCAAGCACATCGCCATTAGCTAAGGGAGTATAGGCATAACCTAATTGAATCGAAATCCCGCGTCTTTTTTCTTCCTCTAAACGATCGGTTTCAACCCCCGTTAAAGCCCGGATTAAGGTCGTTTTACCATGGTCAATATGACCTGCTGTACCAATAATCATGAATTAAACTCTCGTCAAATCCTGTTGCAGTTGCGCCAAAAACCTCCGCTTCTTGATGCCTTTCCAAACAACGCATATCTAATAATAATGTATCGTCAGCAATCCGCCCGATCACCGGTTTAGAGAGGCGACGTAAGCGCTTTTCTAAAGCCAGTAAATGACGACCAGGACGCCCCTCGCCCACATAGCGCATGGCTAAACCATAACTAGGTAGTAACTCGACTGGCATGGCGCCACTGCCGATTTGGCTCATCATGGCCTCTACCGTCACCCTAAACTCAGGACCCACCCATTGTTGAAGCGTCTGTTGCAGGCTTGCCGCACTTTGCTTGATCGCATCTGGGCTGCGAGTAAATAAACGCAGCGTAGTTAAGCGCTCTGCCAATAACTCCGGACTGCGGTATAGTTGCAACACTGGCTCCAGTGCCGCCAACGTGATTTTGCCAACACGTAGTGCACGTTTGAGTGGATTTTTTTTGATTTTTGCAATTAAATCGGCACGGCCTACAATCAAACCAGCTTGCGGACCACCGAGTAGCTTATCACCACTGAAGGTCACAATATCAGCACCGGCCTCAATGGTTTGCCGCACGGTGACCTCCGCTGGCAAACCCCATTGCCTGAGATCGACTAGGGTACCACTGCCTAAGTCAACGGTGCACGCTAAGCCATGCTGCTTCGCAATGGCTGCCACCTCAGCCACCGACACCTCTTTGGTAAAGCCATTAATTTCATAATTACTGCAATGCACCTTCATCAACATGGCGGTGTTATCAGCAATGGCTTGCTCATAATCATGTGCATGCGTGCGATTGGTAGTGCCTACTTCCACCAAGTTGACATAGGCACGCTTCATAATATCCGGAATTCGGAAGGCCCCACCAATCTCCACCAGTTCACCGCGTGACACCACCACCTCACGCTCAGCAGCGAGGGAATTTAACATAAGCAATACGGCGGCAGCGTTATTATTAACCACTGTCGCGGCTTCGGCACCGGTTAATTCACAGAGCAGCTCCTCAATAAGATCATCCCGATCGCCACGCCCACCCGAGGCTAAATCGTACTCTAAATTCATCGGCTCACGCATGGCCTCAACCACGGCCTCAATCGCTACCTCGGGCAATAAGGCACGACCCAAATTGGTATGCAGTACCACCCCAGTGAGATTAAACACTGGTCGCAGCTGGGATTGCGTCTTTTTTTGTAAAGCACGCGCTGTCAGCTGCGCAAAATCAAGACTCAAGTGAGGTGATCTTAAGTCAATCACTAAGGCTTTGTTTTGCTGAATGTTCTGACGCAAATCCTCTAATATCAACCGCGCTTGCTGACTCACCAATTGATGACCATACGCCGCCAGCAAAGGCTTAAAAGCCTCACTACTTAACAACTTATCAAGCGCCGGTAAATCCCTAAAAGAAACTCTCTGCGTCATACAACACCCTCAGTAACTACTCTTCTTCGCCTACTTCAGCCGCTTGCCATAAAAATGGATTACCGCTGCTGCGCTCCAAGCCCTCATCGGCCATCAAGATATCTAATTGCAATGTGGCCAAATCATCAGCAATTGGATCCACATTCAGATCCTTTTCCTGATAGAAAATCTTCCGATAGCTATGGCAACTCGGACAGGCCTCTGCCTTAATGGCTTCCGACTGCCCCTCCAAATGATAATAACTAATATCCTTAGTGCTTAAGCAGGTAGAGCACACCACACGTACCATATGCCAAAGGGTAGAACATAGGGAACAACTTAAATAGCGAATGCCTTGATTGGCACCGATTTGCACCACGCTACTAACAGGCAAAGAACCACAGCATGGGCAGACGCCGGATTCCTTTTGTACCACCGGTAAATTGTCCTCGCCCAAATCAATTGCTAACTGTGTCCAATAGACCTGCAAAGCCGCCATGATCACCGGCGCCATGGCCGGATCTGCATCCTCATCCGCCAACACGCGATCGGCAATGGCTTCGAGGGCCGCTGGCTCATCATTAATTTGCTTTAACATCGCTTGTGCGACCGTCACCGCCACCTCCGGAACGGAATCGGCCTGCATCAAATGCTGCAAAATATCAGCCAGTATCTTTAACCACACGGGATCACGCTCAATCGTGGCTGGTTGTAACGCTGGCATACCGTACTTTTGCGAGGATTCGATCCTTTCCTCACTCACCACCGGCAAGGCATAACGCGTCACCACCTCGGCTTGAGCCTCTGCTATCACAGCAATTAATAATAAATAATCACGTAGTGGATTATCCTCAGCGAGCTGCCTTAAACGCGCAGCACGTGAGCTAAAAACAGACTTCGCTTCAGGCAAAATAATGCGCGGAAAAGCAAAGGAACTATCATCTAAAATTTCATCTTTAGAACGAATTTTTTGCAATGTCATACTCCAATAAAAAACTGCCCTACAGATGGTTAATTGTAGAGCAGTTTTAAGGGACTACCTACCTAGTCCGTTAAGAAAAATATAGATTAAATCTTCTCAACATTGACCAGGAAGGACTTGAACTCAGGCGTCTGAGTGTTACCGTCACCGACCGCAGGCGTTAGACTATTGGCTATGAAGCCTTTTTTAGCCACACCTACAAAGCCCCAGTGTAACGGGATACCAACCTGATGTAACTCCTTACCGTCGACCGTGAGCGTTTTAATACGCTTAGTCACCACAGCAACTGCTTTGATGTAGTCACGTTTAGAAGAAACCTTAACACGATCACCGGCCTTAATGCCAAGTTTATTAGCTAGGCCCTCGCCAATTTCAACGAATTGCTCTGGTTGTGCAATGGCGTTGAGCTTGACGTTTTTAGTCCAATAATGGAAGTGCTCGGTTAAACGATAGGTGGTACCTACGTACGGGAACTCGTCGGCCTTACCCATATCTTCCAGGTCACGCTTAAACACACGGGCACCCGGGTTATTAAGCGCACGAGGCTCATTCGGGTTCAGCGGGTTAACGGCCAGTGGCGTCTCGAACGGTTCATAATGCTCAGGGAACGGACCTTCGGCCATACCCTTACGTGCAAAGAAACGACCTGTACCCTCAGGGTTCATAATAAATGGACCCATACCGTTAGCCGGTGCTTCATCCGCCTTATAGTCAGGTATGTCAGCGCCTACCCAGGCTCTACCGTTCCAGTAAACAAGCGCACGGTCACTATCCCATGGACGGCCATTAGGGTCAGCCGAGGCACGGTTGTATAAAATACGACGGTTCGCAGGCCATGCCCAAGCCCAGTTAAGGGTTAGACCAATACCTGTTGGGTCGCTATTGTCGCGACGTGCCATCATATTACCCTGCTCGGTAAAGGAACCAGAGTAAATCCAACAACCACAAGCGGTTGAACCGTCATCACGTAACTCGGCAAAGCCAGCAAGCTGCTCCCCGGCCTTACGCGTCACAATGCTCGGATCGCTCGGGCTAGTTAAATTAAGCAGTGCCTTACCACTCATCTCCTTAGCTAACTCCTCAGCTGAAGGATCTAAACGTGTGCTGTACGGCCAATCCAAGTTAAGGATTGGATCAGGGAAAGCGCCGCCCTCTTCGAGGTAAAGCTCACGAATGCGATTATAGAGCAAGGCCATAATCTCAATATCACTCTTGGCTTCACCCGGTGGGTTAGCACCCTTCCAGTGCCATTGTAAGACACGTCCGGAGTTTACTAGCGCACCCGATTCCTCAGCAAAGCAACTGGTCGGTAAGCGAATCACTTCGGTTTGGATAGATGCCGTATCGACATCATTTTCCTCGCCTGCATTACGCCAGAACTCAGAGGTATCTGTACGTAAAGGATCCATCACCACCATAAACTTCAACTTAGCAAAGGCCTCAGATTGCTTTTTCTTGTGAGGTGCCGCCGCTAATGGGTTAAAGCCCTGACAGATATAACCGTTAAACTTGCCCTGCGTCATCATCTCATAAGCACGTAACATATCATACGGCTTATCGAGTTTAGGGAACCAGTCATAACAGTAATCATTGGCTGCTGTTGCCGCCTTACCGAACCAGGCCTTACTTAAACTAACCCAGAACTTTTTGTAATTACCCCAGTAGCTTAACTGATTCTCACGCATCGGCTTATGGGCACGCGCTTTAATGTAATCATCAAAGCGCTGCTCACCGTCCTTAGCCAGGGTAAGGTAACCAGGTAATAGATCAGTCATCAGACCTAAATCGGTTAAGCCCTGAATATTGGAGTGACCACGTAAGGCATTAACACCACCACCCGGCATCCCGATATTACCCAAGAGTAACTGCATCATCGCTGCGGTTCGAATAATTTGCGAACCGATCGAGTGCTGCGTCCAGCCTAGGGCATAAAGAATGGTTAAGGTACGATTTGGTACATGTGTAGAAGAGATAATCTCGACAATCTCTAAGAACTTATCCTTGGGCGTACCGCAGACACGCTCAACCATCTCAGGGGTATAACGCTCATAGTGCTTTCTCATCAGCTGATAAACACAGCGTGGATGGGTCAAGCTCGGGTCAGTTTTAACATAACCCGTTTCTTCGTCAATCTCGTATTCCCACGTGTTACGGTCATAGGTACGAGTTTCCTCGTTATAACCGGAGTAAATACCCTCATTAAAATCAAAATCCTCACGCACCACAAAACTAAAGTCAGTGTAGTGACGTACGTATTCATGTTGGATCTTGTTATTATCCAATAAATACTTAATAACTGCGCCCAAGAACACAATATCCGTACCCGTACGGATTGGCGCATAGATATCGGCTACCGATGCTGTACGATTAAAGCGCGGGTCCACACAGATAAGCGTCGCCTTATTGCGTGTTTTTGCCTCGATCGCCCATCTAAAGCCCACGGGGTGTGCTTCAGCGGCGTTACCGCCCATCACTAATACAACATTGGCATTTTTAATATCGACCCAGTGGTTCGTCATCGCACCACGGCCAAACGTCGGAGCAAGACCTGCTACCGTCGGACCATGTCAAACACGAGCCTGGTTATCGAATGCTAACATCCCCATCGGACGAATAACTTTGTGAGTTAAATAACCCACCTCGTTAGGCGATGCAGATGCAGCTAACATACCTGTTGTTAACCAACGATTAACCGTTTCGCCCTTTTCATTTTTCTCGATAAAGTTAGCGTCACGGTCGTCTTTCATCAGACGAGCAACCTTGTCAATGGCCTCTTCCCACGACATACGAACCCACTTATCTGAACCCGGAGCACGATACTCGGGGTACTTTAAGCGATTCGGGCTGTGAATAAAGTCAATCAGACCGGCACCCTTAGGACAGAGGGCACCACGGTTAACCGGGTTATCCGGGTCACCTTCAATGTGTACGATCGTGTCAATAGAGTTTTTAGCACCATCACCAATACCGTACATTAATAATCCACAGGCCACTGAACAGTAAGGACAGGTATTACGCGTTTCTGTCATACGCGCTAATTTGTACTGTCTAACTTCTGCCATAGCGGGCGTTGGCGCCGCACCAAGTAGTGTCAGACTGGACCCTGCCGCTGCTGTACCGGTAGCCTTGAAGAATTGTCGTCTAGTAATCTTTACCATAACGAACCTCCAGACAATTAACGTATAGCAACGTCCGTATCAAGAAATGATACCTCAGTTAAAAAACTCCGCAGCGCAATAGCTACACTGCTCCACCATGCTAGTGTAACGCTTTTTTGAGGGCTTGAGTAGTCGCCCACACACTTTAGATAGTAAATTATTTATGTTCTAAAGAAATTGATAGCATCTTAATTACTACCGTGACGATATTTAAGGTGCAGCAAATGCTTTTTCTCAACTTGTCTAAATCCGACCACCAATAGCGTATTTAAAATCAAATATAAAACCGCAGCGGCAGAATAAGCGATAAAGGGCTCATAATAGGTGCTATTAAAATAGCTGGCGGCACCGGCAATCTCCACTATGGTCACGGTGGAAGCCAAGGCCGTCGCATGCATACTCATAATCACTTCATTACTATAGGCAGGCAAAGCACGTCTTAAGGCCGATGGGATAATAATTCGGTGCATGGCTTGAAAGCTACTCATGCCATAGGCCATGGCTGCTTCAACCTCACCACGATCGGTGTTTTTAATCGCACCGGCAAAAATCACCGTGGAGTAGGCTGCGGTATTGAGCGTTAAAGCACTTAAAACCCAGATATAACCGGATTTTAAAAACTCCCAACCCGGTTGCTGCATTAAGTCACGCACCGGTTCCAAACTAGGAATACCGTAATAAAAAATATACAGTTGCACTAATAATGGCGTACCAGTAAAAAAATACACAAAGCCATTGGTTAAACGACCCAGCAGAGTGCGATTCTTTAATGATATAACTGATAAGGGCAAGGCGATAAAAAAGCCTATCGACACCGATACCAAGGTCAACATAATCGTCACTGGCACGGCATCTAAACAGGTACGCAGGGCTAATAGAAAAAGCGCTAATGTATCACTCATCAGAACCCCCTACTAAGACACCACGTTGATAGCGCTTTTCTAAAAACACAAAGACTTTTAATGAAACATAGGTAATCAATAAATACAGTAGAGCGGACACAATATTAAAAGCAAAGGAGGATTGCGTAGCACTGCCCGCCTGCTGAGCCACTCGCGTCATATCGTCTAAACCGATGATCGACACCAAGGCGGTGGATTTGGTCAATACCAACCAGTTATTACGTACGCCCGGTAAGGCATAACGCATCATCAGCGGAAAAGTCACACTATACAGCACTTGAAACGGCGTCAGACCATAGGCATAACCGGCTTCAATCTGCCCACCCGGCACCGCTAAAATAGCGGCTCTAAAAGTTTCTGTGAAATAGGCCCCAAAAATAAAGCTCAAGGTAAAGACACCCGCAGCAAAAGGACTAATCTCAACATCAGACCAACCCAAGGCGGAGGTAATGGCATTAAGACCTAATTGCGCACTGTAATAAACCATCAACATCCAAATCAAATCGGGTACTGCACGCACGATGGTTGAGTAAGCACCGGCGATAGACGCCAACACCACACTACCCGACAGTCGCATCAAGGCGCCAATCAAGCCAATCATAATGGCACAAAGCACAGAGAGCACACCAATCTCAACCGTGAGCAAGGCGCCATGGAGTATTCTTGGCATATATTGCCAAATCACTTCAAAATCAAACATAGGTCCTCTTAAATGAATGAGGTGATTTTACCGAAAATACGCAACAAATCGTAAGAAAACTCAACTTGAAGAAATAACTCCTGATTCAGCCATGCCTCGCACTGAATAATTTGCTAATATCTTATGCTTATCCCTTATAGTAGCCGTCAGTAAAAAAGGCTATCATTTTAAAATCACTTTTAAAATCGTTTATACAAAAGGAAAAAGGACTTGATGATGACAATCACAAAAAAGCTATTTGGCGCTACGTTGCTTAGCTTTGCGCTTGCTAGTAGTCTCGCTCAGGCGCAGGAGCGTACGATTCGCTTTGGTAGCGATGCGACCTACCCTCCCTTTGAATCGACCACGCCGAGCGGTGAGATTGTGGGCTTCGATATTGACCTTGCTAAAGCGATGTGTGAGCGCTTAAAGGCGACATGTACTTTCCAAAATCAAGGATGGGACGGCATCATCCCTGCCCTTCGCGCTAAGAAATTTGATGTGATTGCCTCTTCCATGAGTGTGACGCCCGAGCGTGAGCGTGCCGTGGCTTTTACCCAAAAAGTCTGGTCAATTCCTAACCCATTATTTGGTAAAAAAGGCCTTAAGGCTGAGCCCACCAAAGAAGGTACTAAGGGACTCACTATCGGCGTGCAGCAAGGCGTGATTCAAGACGTTTATGCGACTAAATACTTCACTGAAGCAAATATCCGCCGTTATAAAACTTTCGAGGATGCGGCCAATGACTTAGTAACAGGTCGTTTAGATGCGGTCTTTGCCGATAGCGGCGTGGCTGATCAGTTTTTAGAGGGCCCACGTGGTCAGGACTACGAAGTGCTAGGCGAGCCTATCCCTACTTCTGCGGATGAGGCCATCTTTGGTAAGGGTACGGCCTTTGCTGTGCGCAAAGAGGACAAAGAACTACTAGCCGACCTCAACCGTGCCTTTGACGAGATTCGCGCCGATGGCACCTATGACAAAATCGCTAAGGAATACTTTGATTACGATGTGTATGATGAGTAATTAAAAAACGAATGTTTTTAAAACGGCACTTTGTAAGTGCCGTTTTTTGATGGCTAAAATGACCATCATCGATTAAGATCAAGCAACTAAACTCAAAATCAAAAATAACCTCTTCATCAGGGCATCACTTGAAGTCGACTACTATTTACTCCACGCCCGGTTTCCTGTCTTTTCTAGCAGCTAGACTATGCGCTGTATTTGCCATGCAGATACAGGCCATTGTTGTGGCTTGGCAGGTATACGATATCACTCGCGATCCCTTATCCTTAGCTTATGTCGGTTTAGTACAATTTATCCCCATGCTACTTTTACTACCCTATGCAGGGGATGTAATTGATCGTTTTAGCCGTAAAGCCATTCTTGCAATCAGTTGGTTTGTTGCAGCGCTTTGCAGTGGCATATTGGTCTGGATGTCATTGAGCAACAGTGCAAATGTGATGGGTTTTTATGTGGCATTGCTGCTTTTCGGTGCCAGCCGTGCCTTTATGATGCCCGCTCTGCAAAGCATCTTGCCACAAATTATTCCTCGTGAACGTTTGGCTCAAGCCATTGCAACCAATAGCATGACGGTAAAAATAGCTACCATCAGTGGGCCTATTATTGGTGGGGTACTTTATGCCTATGCCGGCGGTGTGTTGACTTATCTGAGCTGCTGTATCGCTTATCTTTTTGGCATTTTATTACTTAAATTCGTACCTATTCTGTATAGCGATCAGCATAAAAAGCCGACAAGCAATGACAATAAGGTGTGGCAACGATTTTCTGAGGGTATCCGCTTTATCCGGAAGCAACCGATTATTTTAGGTAGTATGAGTCTTGACCTATTCGCCGTGCTTTTAGGAGGAGTTATTGCACTCCTGCCCATTTATGCGCAAGATATCTTGCATACGGATTCAGCCGGGCTCGGACTGCTAAGAAGTGCGATGGCAATTGGTCAAATCGCTACCGGTATTTATCTAAGTCGCTGTCCGTTTGAACGCCATGTGGGTAAAGCCATGCTGATAGCCGTAGCGATTTTTGGTTGTGCTAACTTAGTCTTTGCACTATCAAGTATCTTCTGGTTATCATTTGCCGCCCTGATGGTGGCCGGTGCGGCAGATATGGTGAGCGTGTATGTGCGTTTGGCGCTGATGCAATATGCCACGCCAGACTATATACGTGGACGCGTTAATGCCGTTAATTCGCTCTTTTCAAACTCAGCGACGGAGCTCGGCAGCTTCCGTGCAGGTACCAGTGCTGCACTCATAGGCACTGTGCCGACGGCGGTATTGGGTAGTCTTTGCACCTTAGTCGTCGTCGCACTCATTACTAAGCGCATTAAAACGCTTAGACAAGTTGATCGCTTTGATGAGGTTACACCTAGCTAGCACATGTACTTTCGGCGTATTAAAAAATTAAAAAAAACATTATTGGTATTAAATTGAAACCTTCTAATATTTTCGCGACACTTGGTTTTTTACCCTTTCTGATTGCACGTATGTGTGCCGTCTTTGCGATGCAAATTCAGGCTATCGTGGTTGGCTGGCAAATCTACGAAATCACTCGCGACCCTATGTCATTAGCCTATGTCGGTTTGGCTCAATTTATCCCGATGCTGGTGTTTTTGCCTTATGCCGGTGACCTCATTGACCGATTTAATCGTAAAACAGTTCTCTCAATTAGCTTAGCTGTTTTAGCAGTCTGTAGTGCTTTATTGGTCTGGCTCTCTTATAGTGAAAACGATAAGGTCTATGCTTTCTACATTGTTTTATTACTCTTCGGCGTGGGACGTGCCTTTAACGGACCGGCATTACAAAGCTTATTACCGCAAATTGTGCCGCGTGAACGACTAGCTCAAGCACTGGCTACCAATAGCATGTTAATGAAAGTAGCCACCATCATCGGTCCCGTTTTCGGCGGTTTACTCTATGCTTATATCGGTGGTTTGAGCTATGCCGTTTGTTGCCTATTTTTTGTCATCGCTATCTTTTTATTAAGCTTTGTGCCGATATTATTCAGTGAACAACATAGCGCCCCCGCAAGTAAATCCACCACGGTATTTCAACGCTTCTCAGAAGGCCTGCGATTTATCTGGAAGCATCCGATTATCTTAGGCACGATCAGCTTAGATTTATTCGCTGTATTACTTGGCGGCGTCGTCGCTCTCTTACCCATTTACGCACTGGAAGTTTTACATGTTGACTCCACCGGTTTGGGGCTATTACGTAGCGCCATGGCCATTGGTGAAATCGGTACCGGGCTTTACCTGAGCCGTCGACCATTTAATCGCCATGTCGGTAAAGTCATGTTTACGGCCGTTGCGGTCTTTGGTATTGCCAACCTGGTCTTTGCCTTCTCAACCATCTTCTGGCTGTCTTTTGCTGCACTGGTGGTTGCCGGTGCCGGCGATATGATCAGCGTGTATATACGCTCGGCACTCGTACAATTCTCTACGCCTGATTACTTACGTGGTAGAGTCAACGCAGTCAATATGCTGTTTATCAGCTCATCTAATGAATTGGGCACCTTCAGAGCGGGCGCCAGCGCCGCTTTAATCGGTGCCGCGCCTGCTGCCGTCTTTGGAGGTCTCTGCACCTTAGGGGTGGTTGCTGCCATGGCCTGGCGCTTTAAGCCACTGAGAACGGTGGATAAGTTTGAAGAGGCGGAGCATATTAGGTGATGGGGATTAGGGATGCTTTTGTAAAATCCGCCTTTACAGCTACTCAAGAATGGGATGAATTATTTGACGATACCACAATGACGGTAGCAGCCATTGATCGACTAGTACACCACGCCACGATGATTCATTTTACAGGAGATAGTTATCGCAAGAAAGAAGCACTGGAAACTCAACAGAACAGGCAGTAAAACCGGCTAAGTTAATTGACGCAAAACCGGACAAAGTAGTTGACGTTCTATAGCCGATGAAGCCATCTTCGGTAAGGGTACTGGCTTTGCCGTTCGCAAAGAGGACAAAGAGCTACTGGCCGACCTTAACCGCGCCTTTGAAGAAATCCGCGCCGACGGCACCTACGACAAAATCGCTAAGGAATACTTTGATTATGATGTTTATGATGAGTAAATTGCTGTCGATTTTGACCTGTGGTCGAATTTGACGGCGAGTACTTAACTACTTAGTTCGAAAAACGGCGCCTTATGTGGATGAGGTGCCGTTTTTTGTGGGTATCAACGCAATTTATTTTTGAAAACTTAAGGAACCGCTGAACAAAGTCGCTCAAGCGAGCGAATTTATCAATTTTACAAATCAGCTCTGAAAATCGAGCGTCAGAGTCATAAAAACATCTATTTTTGAACGGTTTTACCCGTTTTTGCTGCTTCTCCGGGCAGCATCCCGGGTTTTAGGCGGATTTATCCCGCCAACGGCATAAATCGTTTCGATAAAAACAGGTTCGCCAAGGCAAACAAGCTATACAACTGGGCGGTGTTTTTCGCCAAACCACGGTAGCGCGTCTTGCGATGACCAAAGTGAACCTTGACCCAGTAAAACGGATGCTCAACCTTGGCGCGAATCCGGCTCTTTAACTGCTCGATTTTCTCGACCAGCCGACCTTTCTCCGTACCGCTTTCACGTAGTTTGCGGCGCTTCCCGTGACGCATGGCAATCACCCGGTTCACCTTTTTATCCTTGTTCTCTTCTCGTTCCCCGGCGCCCTGATAACCTGAGTCACCGTACACATCCTGCTCCTCGCCATGCAGCAGGGCATGGGCCCGGGTTACATCGTGAGTATTGGCAGGCGTAGTCACCAGCGTATGCACCGGACCGCTGGCCGCATCAACACCGATGTGGGCTTTCATGCCAAAGTAACACCGGTTACCTTTCTTGGCGTGACGCATTTCAGGGTCACGGCTTTTGCTTTCGTTTTTGATAGAAGGCGGCGCAGAAATGATGGTGGCATCAACGACCGTGCCCTCTTTCAAGTACAGGCCTTGGGCCGCCAGCCGGTAATTGACTGCGGCAAAAATTTGCCGGGTCAGACCATGAGTTTCCAACAACCGACGAAAGCGCAATAAGGTGGTTGCATCCGGCACGGCATCACGCCCAAGGACGATGCCCATGAAAAGCTGAATCGCCGCGCTGTCATAGACCGCATCCTCCGTGCCTTCATCGGAAAACCCCATCACCTGTTGCAGGATGTACATGCGCAGCATCCGAGAAAGCCCCATGGCCGGGCGGCCTTGTTTGCCGTCTGTTTTGGGATAGTGCGGCTCAATCACCGACTCCGGAACAGCCCAAGGCACCGGGCTTTCCGGGTCGGCCAACAGGCGATCACGACGGGTTTGCTTCTTTTTGCCGGTGAACTCGGCTTCGGCGAAGGTGATTTGCATGGGTACGGACTCAGTGTTAACGAATTGGACTATTTTACCAAGATATGCGCTGGGGATGGGGTTTGTTCAGCGCCTCCCTAAGTAAGATCAGCAATAGATGCGGCAACTTTATAAGTTATTCCGCTATCCAACGCCGCAAAGTGGGCTTCACCGCAAGTAATTTTATCTCGTTCAGAAAGGCGTAAATCTTCACTAAAGAGACTTCCCTTAGTCTCTACGACAAAGTAAAGGCGTTTTTCGGCATCATCATCCACAAGAATTGCCCAATCAGGGTTATAGCTTCCCAATGGGGTATCGATCTTGAACCAGCTTGGTAGCTTCGAATACAGTTTAACAGTAGCCTCTTGCTCTAACCCCTTAGCAAACTCACTTTCGATTTCTGAGTCATAAACGATATGGTCATAGATGCTTTTACTGACTTCGAGCATATTTTGATTCAAATAACCGATAAGCTCTTGCTCTAAAAACAGCTCCTGAGCATAAAATTCATGTTCCCCTATTTTCTCGTACTTAATGCCATCAACCAAAGCATGACGCTTCTTACGTTGAATAATTTGTAAGGTATTTTCAATGAACTTTTGCGGATTCTTTTTAAGATCGTTCAATCGACCACTTTCAATTAAAATGCGGGCGAGTGTCTTACGCGTTAGTTGAGTTTTATTTTGGAGATAGCTAAGCACATCAGGTAGGTGCTGATAATCGCGATCCAACAACTCTGTTTCACGTTTAATTTGTTTAACGTCAACACCACTCTGGTCTATGATTAAATTAGCAGTAACGATATTAAAACGCGCTTTAGGAATGACCATTAATTTCATCTCTTCGACACAATCATTAACCAGCTTATCCAAATTAAAACTAACTTGATAGATGGTTTTATATTTAATCCGATCCCAAAGCGCCTTAAAGTCAGGACCTAAAATGACTTCTTTACGTGGGTTGGAAGCACACTCTTGACGTGCATTCTTAACATCTAAACCACCCGCAATTTTCTTCAGGATGTTTTCGATTGCCGGCTTCGCATTAGCATATTCGTCAGGTAAAACAAGTTTATTTTGTTTTAAGGCGACTTTTAATTGGTCTTGTACTTTACCAGTATTATTAATATAACTTTGCTCTTTCAAATATTGATACAGTTGCTCTGAAGACGCTACACCGAGATAGCTTAATTCACCCTCATCGTTAGGCACGGTCAGACTGGCAAAGGTATGTGTTTCAACCACACCGAAACGAATGCCCTCTTCCTCTTCAATTTCTTTCTGTAACGCACTGGTAAATTCGGCGTATGATTCATTCGCAATCACTGTTAAGGTATTTACCGTAAAACCCGAATCCGTGACACGCTCACCATTCTGATTGACCGCCAAACGCAAACCGCGACCAATCTCTTGGCGCTTTTTAATCGTTGAGGCGGTTTCATTCAGTGTGCAGATTTGGAAAACGTTAGGATTATCCCATCCCTCTCTTAATGCCGAATGAGAAAAAATAAAGCGTAGTGGCGTTTTCATACTAAGCAAACGCTCTTTATCTTTCATAATCAAATCGTAAGCTGAAGCATCAGAAAGCGTTTGGCCACTGGTGTCTTTAATCACACCTTTATTATCCGCTGCAAAATAGCCGTCATGTATAGCGGACAGCGACGTCTCAAGGTCTATTCCTTTAAATAGGGGCTGATATTTAGGATGCTTAGCTAATTTAAGATACTCTTCTTCAAACATTTGACCATAAGGACCTAGACTTGCCTTGCCCTCCTCATCATAGACACGGTAATTAGCAACTTTATCAATAAAGAATAACGATAACACCTTGATACCCATCGGGTTAAGTGCCAACTCCCTATTAAGATGTGTTTCGATGGTTTTCTTAATTTGGACTCTTTTCAGCTCTAACTCATTTGAACCACCGATACTTTGACCTAAACTCAAAATATCAGTCCGTGAGCTAAAGTCGATCCATTCGTTTTCTGGCTCGGCACTAATATCTTTAATGATATAGCCTTCGTACAAATCTCGTTTAGTTATCTCGTACAAATCAGCGCCTTGCTTTAACCATTTTTTGTCTCGTTTAATTGCGCCTGTTCCAGTTATGGCATCGTATTCAAGCTGAGCTTCCACCGCTCCCTTGGTGTTACGAACAGCCAGAAAACGTATATAAGCAGCATTGTTATCGTGTTCAGGTAAAACCTCCAACACGGCAATTTCCTTAACGAGCTTTTGATTATAAGCATCAACTGAGTCAAGCTTATAAATAGGTAAATGCTTATCCCTATGTGTCGCGGAAAACCGCAAGGTAAATATAGGGTTTAATGAACGTATCGCCTCTGTAGAACGATCTGTCGTATCAACGGTTTGCGGTTCATCAATAATCACAACGGGATTGGTGGCGGCAATTAACTCAATCGGTTTAACCCCATCCAGACGGTCATTTTGACGGTGAATAATATTAACCGACAATTCTTTTTGAGAAAAACTTTTATTAAACGCTGCGATATTGATAACCATAATTTGAATATGGCTTGACTCAGCAAAACTGCGCACCATACCCAAATCGTCAGAATCATAAACAAATGCAGAAACTTTGGTTTCTTTATAAATGTCGCTAAAATGGTTGCGGGTTATCTCTATCGACTTTTTAACGCCTTCACGAATTGCAACATTAGGCACAACAATAATAAACTTGGTTAAACCGTAAGCGTGGTTCAATTCATAGATAGAACGCAGATAAACATAGGTTTTACCGGTGCCTGTTTCCATTTCTACGGTGTAGTGCAAATCGCTTTTATCCAACTCTTTACTGGGTTTTAATCCGTTTTTTAACTGCACCTGATTCAGGTTGCTTAGTAATTCATCCCTACTTAAAAGCAATCGGTTAGCGACACCTTGTGGTTCCGGATATAGATAATCATCAAACAATGTGCCATTATGACTACTTTGTACTTGTGGCATGGTAAATGGTGTAAAACAACTCTCTTGCCCTGTAAAAAGCCCTACCACCGCTTCCCATGCAGCCTTTTGATGCGGTAAATTTTGATCAAATTTTAATTTCATAATTAACTCTTAAATACTTAAAACATCCTCAATCCCTGCTTGCAGTAAGCGCTGGATAGCATTTGTTTTAACAATATCATCAACAAAGCTCGTATCACGGAAAACCACACGCAATACCGGCTGTTCCTCGGTGGATAGAGCAGCAATTGCTTGTACCGTCTCTAAATCAATGCCCTCATCAAAACAAGCGATTATCGAGCCATTAGCCACATTAAAGATCGTATGATCAGCAATTTTAATTTCTTCAACCGGATAGGTTAAAGGCAAACCATACTTAATTAATACCTCGTATAGCAAATCCTGATTGCTACGATCCGGCAAAATGTTATCAATCGCATCAAGTAAATCCTTTTCCAGATTACCGCTATCAGGCTGCCATTTTTTAAGGTTGGAGGTATCGAGTTTGAATACTTTAAAGCCTAAATCAATGTCAGTCTCCGGATATTCATTGCGAATTTTAGTAGCAGCACGACGGATGCGTTCTTTGCCTATATCACAAATCGTTTGATAACCTGCTTGATAAGCATTAGAATTCACTTCTGTTTGTTCAGGCAGCTGAATCATAATAAACTTTCTATTGCCTCCATCCTCGGCATTTAATTGCATAACAGCATGAGCGCTCGTGGCTGAACCGGCAAAAAAATCTAAAATAATATCTCCTGATGAAGTGTATAGTTGCATACAACGTTTAAGAAGATCGACTGGTTTAGGATATGTAAAAACAGCATTATCATCAAATAACTTTTTTAAATCTTGACTCGCTTTTTGTGAGTGACCTACATCTTGATACTTCCAAATCGTCATCGGCGTCATACCAGACCTTACTTCTGATAAAAACCGCTTAATACTCGGAACACTATTACCACCCGTCCCAAACCAAATACGGTTATCATTAACAAACTCAGCAAATCTTTCTCTACTTAAACGCCAGCTATAACCACTTGGTGGTAATACAACACGTCCTGAAGGTGTTGTGATTTCGTAGATGTTTTGTTCAATAGCTGGACCCACAGATAAATCACTAGACTTCCAAACACCTCTTGGATCATTATCAGGATTATCATATCGGCTATTTGCCTCTTCTGTTCTGGGCAATCCAAAGCAAACCAACTCAGATAAGTTTTTTGCATAAGCTAATATATAGTCATGACTTTCAGAAAAATGCTTTTTTAGATTAACTGGTGCATAAGCACGTTCCCAAACAACTTGTGCCACAAAATTTTCTTCCCCAAACACCTCATCACAAATTTTCTTTAAATTAGCTTGTTCATTATCATCAATCGAGATAAAAATCACACCATCATCAGTCAATAAGTTACGGGCAAGCTTTAAGCGTGGGTACATCATGTTAAGCCAATTACTGTGATAACGACCGTCGCTCTCTGAATTGGTTGTTAAAGGATTTCCTTCTCCATCACGTTGCCCGGTTAAGCGTTGATAATTTGCCAAATTATCTCTAAAGTTATCCTTATAAACAAAATCCTTACCCGTGTTATAGGGTGGATCGATATAAATCATCTTGATCTGATTAAAATAACTCTTCTGAAGCAGCTTTAGTACTTCTAAGTTATCACCCTCTATATACAGATTCTCCGTACTCTCCCAATTTAAGGATTCATCCGGTGCCGGACGTAGGGTACCTAGGCTAGGTGTGGTCGCAATACGCTTTGCTTGCTCTTTGCCTGCCCAAGTAAATTGGTAACGCTCGCCACTCCCCCCCGTGTTACAATTGTCGCCCAACTCGTTTTTTAAAACGTCAAAATCAATTTTCCCTTCACTGAACACATTGGGAAATAATGCTTTTAATTGCCGGATATTAAAATCCACTAAGTCCTTACTCGCTGAGGGAACCGGGGTTAACGATTTTTTTGTCATTTTGCTCTAAACTCCGCCGATATTAAAACAAATTATGTAGATAAATTCTTGAGTGCTAACTGTAATTTTTGTAGCTCCACATTAATTGCCACTTTTTCATTAAACTGTACCGCTGCATTTCGCTTAAGTTGTAGTGCTTTTATTTGCATTTGCAACTCTTGAATTTGCTGCAGTTGTGCTCGCTGACTAATAAGATCGATAGCATTATTAACAGGCACCTCATTGAAAGTTTTTCGTCCTAAACTATCGGCCGTTAAATAACTCACAAATGTACTAATCCAGCCGGTATAAAGTTGCATCAAATTACTTTGGTCTTGATTTGCAAATGCCAAACGCTGATAAAAAACATTTTGCAACTCATCAGCAATTGGGGGTAGCCAATCAGTCATCAATATTTCTTTCAACACTAATTGCTCATGTTGAGGATTAGCTTGATTAATGCTTTTATCAGCTACCGACCATTGCCGCTCATCCTCCCTGCATAATTCCAATAACACCGGATAAGCTATGCTTTGATGAATTAAGCGGTGAATGAATTTTGATTGGCCATCGCTCACCTCACCCTCTTTAAATACTACCCTGATATGAAATAACTCTAGGTATTCATGTACCTCATCAACATAAGCAGGGATATTAGTGTTATGGGGTGTTATATGAGCTTTTAGACTTATCGATTCTAATGCCGTCAATTGATTTGCTGTAACACTACTCTGCTGAACATTCTGTGAGAGACTCTTTTTTGGAATCTTTTGCTCGATTAAACATTCAGCCGGTAATTTCAATATATCCAATAAACTGGGCATGCTATGTATCCAAGATAATTAAATAAGCAACAACCTCAAAATCACCGCTACCCACCTCATTTTGTAAATGGGTACCACCTCGGCTAAATAAGCTATTAATACCAAGCTCTTGCTGCTCACCCTGTAAATGCTCAATCGCTTTTTGCAAGTAATTTCTATAAGACTTACTGTTGCCGACTTTGGCAAAAAGCCCCTTATCCGCTTTAGTCAAACCCATGCATTGACGCTTTAATATATCAAGTATTCGTTTAGCCTGGTTATAAGGCAAGCTTACGGTTCCACTTTCATTTACCTGCACCAAATAAAAGGGATATAAGGCATGCGGCTCTAATAGGTTATTTTGACTATCACTTAAACTCTTTAAACAAAACACCACACCGGCCTGCACATCGTTCTGCTTTAAACCCTCATCCAGTCTGACAACACTGTACAAACCATTAGGACTGCTTTCTAATATATCCTGATGTGTTTTTAAGTAATTCGCCAAGTCCATTTTAAAATCACTAAGGGTTAAATCCGTGATGGATAATCCACCTGAAATTTCCTCAAGGTCGAGTACGCTATCTTGTAGCTCCTTTAATTGCTTACGACGATACTCCAAATCACGCATACGCCCGGTGTTTTCACTGTCGATCAGATTTTCTTCACCGGTAGCCGATACGTCCAGCAGAACCATACGGCCACTCACACGCGCCTCTAAATCAATATACTCATCAAGCTCCATATTCGGCCAAAAATTAACTAGCTGAATTTGAGTATTTGACGACCCTAGACGATCAACACGACCAAAACGTTGAATAATACGCACAGGATTCCAGTGAATATCGTAATTAATCAAATAATCTGCATCTTGTAGGTTTTGACCTTCGCTAATACAGTCTGTTGCAAACAATAAATCAATATCAGCCGTTTCAGCCAACCCTGTTTTTTCACGCTCTTTTGATGTCGGTGAGAAAGCAGTAAGAAGTTCATTAAAATCGGCACGTACTTCCGGGTTATTACTTTTATTTGTTCCGGTACCAATGACCAAGCCACTAAACAGCCCATATTCTGTTCTTGCCCAATGTGATAATTGATCATATAAGTATTCGGCAGTATCAGCAAAAGCGGTAAATACAATGACTTTTTTATTGTCGCCATTTAAAGACTGCTTTAATTTAGCGGCTATTTGCTGCTTTAATAGATGTAATTTCTCATCTCGTTGAGGCGTAACTTGTCTTGCAGCATTAGCTAAGCTAATCAAATAGTTACGATCTTCCTTTAAATCGTATAGCCAACGTGCCTTATCCATGTCTTGAATCAAGACTTTGACTTTATTACCAACAAGCAATGATTCAAGCTCCGGTGAATCAAAATCAGTTTCTAAAATATCTAAAGCCTCAAGCGTATTGTCATAACGATCGAAATTTTCTATCTTTTTTATTGCTTCTTCGATGTTTTTTAACAAGCGTTCAACCGTTAGGCGAAAAGAATGTATCGAGCTTTCTAAGCGTTTTAACAAGTTGTTTTTTATTAAACCGACAAGGCTTTTTTCCCTATCGAGCTGACTAAATACAGAACGACCATCCCTAAGCTTAGTGTCATATTTTTCTTCATAAAGCGCACGCTTTTCCATCAATACGTATTTGAGAGGCGAATAAGTACTCAAATTTAAACGCTCAATAATGTTATTAATTGCTTTTAATGACGGAAATTCACTTTGCGTATCAAAGTCGGCTTTAATATTAATCGGTTTAAGCCTAATCGGAAATTGACCGATCTCTTCTAAGCTGTAATATTTTTCAATATGCTTACGCGAACGCGCAATCGTTAATAAATCAAGAATTTTAAAATAACCAAAGTTTAAGCCGGCAAGTAGTCTTTCAGTTGTACGCTGACTAACAGGCAATCGTAACCACTCATTAAAGCGGGTTTGTGCTTGTTTAAGTGTATTAGAGATATCTTCTATACCATAATCTTCTAGAGCAAAATCATTTCCCTCGGTAACAAAAGAGATTTGGTTCTTTAGATCATTCAATCGGTTATTAACGGGAGTTGCCGATAGCATAAGCACTTTGGTTTTGACCCCTGCCTTAATAATATCGTCCATCAGCTTTGAGTAGCGAGTATGCCTTTCACCGGCGACACTGGCGTTACGGAAGTTATGTGACTCATCAATAACAACTAAATCATAGTTACCCCAATTAAGGGTTGCTAAATTCAAATCACCGGAAGTACCTTGTTCACGAGTTAAATCGGTATGATTAATTACGTCATAGCCAAAACGATCCTGACTCAGCACGTTACGCTTATCATTCTGAGTGTATAGCGTCCAGTTTTCACGAAGCTTTTTGGGCGCCAAAACCAAGACTTTATTATTACGAAGCTCGTAATACTTAATAACGGCTAAAGCCTCAAAGGTTTTACCCAATCCTACCGAGTCAGCAAGAATACAACCGTTATAACGTTCCAACTTGTCTATAACGCCCAGCACGCCATCCTTTTGAAAGGGATAAAGCTTATTCCAAATTAAGGTCTGTTTGATACCCGTTTTACTTTTGACGATGGTATCTTCATCGATCTCCGTCAATAACTCTTGGAACAAACGGTAGAGAATTAAAAAATAAACTAATTCCGGTGGCTGATCGGCAGCAAGAAATTCAGTTGCCGCAATTAAGTCAGACTGAAGATCAACATTCGCTTGCTCTTGCCAATGCTGATTAAACCACCTTTGCATTTGCTGTGTCTGAGCCTCGTCATCACTGCCCATATTCATCTCAATACGTTCATTAAATACGAGGCCTAACCCGGCAGCAGTTAAATCGGAAGAGCCTTGAATAAAAGCCTGAGTACTATTGCTATTTAAGAGGTATAGCTTATTGCTGACTCGATTAGCATGAGTGCCTTTTGCCTTAACCCTCTTTTTAAGATATTTCAAAAATAAATGGGCTGACTCTTTTTGATTAAGCTGATGTAATAAGCGCTCTTCACCCTCGGCACAAGCCAAGCGTTTAGTTAGCGGAACTTCATTTATACCTAGTAATAACTTCGTATCACAGTGTCTTAACTGCTCGTATAAGGCTACAAAACCTGATAAAGTCATGTCCTTCAGGAGTAATGAAAGCTCCATATCGCCTTGAATTTGCTCTTGTAACACTGACAAAAGCTTCACTTCTCGATTATCAATTAGCCAATTAGTCACGAGCGTATCCTAAAAAATAGTTATAAACACAGACAAAACGTCTATAGTTTAAATTAATAATTCCTCATGATGTTGATAACGCTCATCGCTATTTAATGTGAAGTATAAACTTTCAAGAAACCAACAAAAAAGGACCTACAGCCTACACCGTAAGTCCTTGAATTCATTGGTCGGAACGGAAGGATTCGAACCTTCGACCCCTTGCACCCCATGCAAGTGCGCTACCAGACTGCGCTACGCCCCGACTACTCTCATTAGAGAATCATAGATTCTAGGATATTTTAAATTAAAATGCAAGTTATTCTGGACAAAGCCATTGCCAGGTATTAAATTTAATCTTAAATTGACATTATCAACTTAAAAAGCATTTAAACCATTTAAATTCCTATGTTCAATATTAATAAAATCACCTGCATCGACGATCTTCGTAAAGTCGCTAAATTCAAAGTGCCTAGAATGTTCTATGACTACATGGATACCGGTTCATTTACGGAAAGTACTTATCGCTCTAATGCAGCCGATTTTCAGAAATTGAAGTTTCTCCAAAAAGTCGCTCGCGATTTGAGTAATCGTAGCATTAAAGGCAAGTTACTGGGCACTGAATATGCCATGCCGGTGGCTTTGGCACCGACCGGACTGACCGGAATGCAGCGTGCGGATGGGGAAATTCTTGCCGCCAAAGCCGCCGAGCGTTTCGGTGTGCCCTTTACCCTGTCGACCATGAGTATCTGCTCCATTGAGGATGTCGCGGAAAATACCACGCAGCCCTTTTGGTTTCAGCTTTATGTGATGAAGGACCGTGATTTTATGCGCCGCTTAATCGGTCGCGCTAAAGCCGCCGGTTGTTCGGCCTTGGTTCTGACCCTTGATTTACAAGTGATGGGTCAACGTCATAAAGACATTAAAAACGGTTTAAGTACACCCCCTAAACCCACCCTTCTCAATTTACTCGATTTATTAAGACGCCCCGAATGGTGTTGGCATATGAGCAAAACCAAGCGTCGCAGTTTCGGTAATATCGTCGGTCATGTGAGCGGCGTTGCCGATACTTCTTCGCTCGCCTCTTGGACTGCCGATCAGTTTGACCCTCAACTCAATTGGAATGATATTGCATGGATTAAGGAGGTTTGGGACGGACCGCTGATCCTTAAAGGCATTATGTGTCCGGAAGATGCGCTACTTGCTCACCAACATGGGGGCGATGCCATTGTTATTTCAAATCATGGCGGACGTCAATTAGACGGCGCACCCTCTTCTATCTCCGCCTTGACACCCATTGTCGAGGCTTTAGCCCAACATGGCAGCCGGATGGAAGTGTATATGGATGGTGGCGTTTATCAAGGGCAGGATATTCTAAGAGCTAAGGCCTTGGGTGCGGATGGCGTTATGATTGGTCGAGCCTTTTTATATGGTCTGGCCGCCTTTGGCCAAGAAGGTGTTGAAAAAGCCTTAAAAATCTTGGCCAATGAACTTGATGTGAGTATGGCATTTTGCGGTCACACCCAATTATCGGAGGTGAATCGAGAGATTTTACTAAATCCGGAAGCGCTGAAAGTTTGATGTAATTCATCGCATCATTAATCTCCTAACCCCCTGATACCAGTAACAAGATGCTGAAATCAGGGGTTTTTACCTAAAGCTTTTTGATCCTCAACAATTGCAAAATAAATCCTTCATGATAATAATTATTAAAAATAACTAAGCATTTATTATTCATCTCAGGAGGATGTATGAAGCTTACAAGCAATCTTATCAAGGGCTTATTAATCAGTAGCTTATTCCTAAGCGCTTCAGTACAGGCACAAGTCAATGTGATGCTACCGGCAAATCCCGGCGGTGGTTGGGATGGCACCGGTCGTCAAACAATGGCCGCCATGAATAAAGCCGGTATTTATACCGGTACAGTTAACTACACGAACCGTGGTGGTGCGGGCGGTACCATCGGTTTAGCTGAGTTTAAAAACAAGGCCAACGGCAAGCCTGACGAGTTGGCTGTCTTTGGAGCGATTACGGTGGGCTCCATTACGATGAATAATTCGCCCATCAAATTAGACGACTTCAAGCCAATGGCTCGCTTAACAGCCGAATACCTGGTACTTGCAGTGCGTCCCGACTCGCCATATAAAACGCTGGCAGATCTGGCCAAAGCGCTTAAAGAAAATCCGGGCGCTGTGCCCGTTGGTGGCGGCTCGGCCGGCGGTGTTGATCACGTTGCTTTAGCACTTTTAGCTAAAGCCGGTGGTGCTGATGCCGGTAAAATCAACTATATCCCACAAGCAGGCGGCACCGAGACAATTACCGGTATTGTTAACGGCACCCTGGCAGCAGGTATTTCCGGCGTTTCAGAGTTCCAACAATTTGCTGAAATGGGTCGCGTCAAAATTCTAGGCATTACTTCAACCGAACGCATGGAGGGCTTTGACGTTCCTACCTTTAAGGAGCAAGGCTTTGATATTGAATTAGCAAACTGGCGCGGCTTCTTGGGTGCGCCTAATATGCCCGAAGACAATTACCGTGAGTGGATTGGCCGTTTTGAGCAGTTAAATGACAGTGACGAGTGGAAGGAAACCATGAAGACCCAAGGTTGGGAGCCATTCTTCTTAACAGGCGAGGCCTTTGGCGAGTTTATTCAAGCAGAAACCGAACGTATTAATGGTGTACTTAAGGACACCGGTTTAATTAAATAGTTTTCTGAACTAAGGCCGGTCGCTTCACACGCAGCCGGCTTTTTTTAATTCATACAAAGTATACAAAGGCAGTTTTACTATGCAAGACAACAAGTCAAAACCTTGGTGGCTTGGAATCGCCGTTATATTATTAGGGGGAGTCTGCCTCTATAGTGCGTCCAATCTCTCCAGCACCGCGCAATACGCTGCGTTAGGCCCGGGGTTCTTTGTCAATATGTCGGGGCTGGGTTTAGTTATTCTAGGCGTACTATTAACCATACAAATCGCTCGCGGTGAACAGTTTGAAGCACAAGACACTGAAAACGCCAGCGGTAAAACACCCATGGATAAGCGCGCTTTCTTTACTGCGCTGCTGGGCTGCCTGATGCCCGCCTTAACCATTAAGTTTTTAGGCTTACCTTTAACGGCTATGCTGGGCTTTGCTTTAATTGCCCGCGCATTCGGTTCTCGCAAATTATTGCTCGATCTATTAGCAGGCTTTCTGGTTGGTGCCCTCAGTTGGGGACTTTTCAGCTATTTAGGCTTGCAATTAGGTGAATTTTCTCCGCTCATAGGTGTATAAATGGAAACCTTAAATCTTCTTTTACACGGATTTACAGTCGCCTTTCAGCCTATGAATTTAGTATGGGCTTTTATCGGCGCAACCCTAGGTACCGCAATCGGTATTTTACCCGGCATCGGTCCGGCACTCACTATTGCCCTACTTCTGCCCGTCACCATTTCTGTAGGTCCGGTATCAGCCTTTATTATGTTTGCCGGTGTCTTTTATGGCGCAATGTATGGCGGCGCAACAACCAGTATTTTAATTAATACGCCGGGTGAAGCCGGTTCCATGATGACTGCTTTGGAAGGTAATAAAATGGCCCGCAACGGGCGTGGAGCGGCGGCTTTAGCTGCGGCGGCCCTCGGTTCCTTCGTGGCCGGCACCATCGCCACCGTGCTCTTAACTTTCGCTGCCCCGACAGTTGCCGAGCTTGCTTTCTTTATGAAGCCTGCCGATTATTTTGCCTTAACCATTCTAGCCTTTACTTCAGTGGCTGTGGTGATGGGCACCTCACGCGTCAGAGGTTTTATTTCCTTATTCATAGGTTTAGCCTTTGGTGTGATCGGCATCGATCAAATGAGCGGTCAAGCACGTATGACTTTTGGCATAGCCGATTTACTGGATGGCATGGAATTAACTGTGGTGCTTGTTTCTCTCTTTGCCGTTGGTGAGGTTATTTATGTTGCCAGTCGCTATCATCGAGAAAAAGATGAAATCACAGGTATTAACAAAGGCAAGCGCCGGATGACGAAAGAGGATTGGCGTCGCTCATGGAAACCTTGGCTGCGCGGCACCTTTATCGGTTTCCCGATGGGTGCTATCCCTGCCGGCGGCTCGGAAATACCCACCATGTTGTCTTATACGCTTGAGAAAAAACTGTGTAAACACAAGGAGGAATTTGGAACCACCGGTGCCATTGAAGGGGTTGCCGGACCCGAAGCGGCAAATAATGCCTCTGCCGCCGGTGTCTTGGTGCCACTTTTAACCCTGGGACTACCGACCTCCGCCACAGCAGCTATTTTATTGGCAGCCTTTCAGAATTACGGTTTGCAGCCGGGCCCCTTTTTATTTACTTCTAATCCGGAATTAATCTGGGGCCTAATCGCCTCACTTTATATCGGTAATGCCGTGTTATTGGTATTAAATTTACCACTCATCGGCATGTGGGTAAAACTTTTATTAATCCCTAAACCGCAACTTTACGCAGGGATTTTAATCTTTGCCATGATTGGCATCTGGGGTGTGTCCGGTTCTGTGTTTGATATGTATTGTATGGTGGCCATCGGCTTAATGGGTTATGTGATGCGGGTATATGACTTTCCCATTGCACCGCTACTTATCGGATTGATTTTAGGCCCGATGACAGAAAATCAGTTACGCATATCCCTAGCCTCTGCTCAGGGAAACCCAATGGTACTGGTTGAAACGCCTTTATCAATTACCCTATTAAACATTGCGGCTTTATTTATGCTGGCACCCATACTTCTAAAGCGTTTAAAATCACGGGCTTAAGTATAAAAAAACAGCATCAGAGATAGCTGCTGATTAAGCATCCAAGCCGGGAGTAAATTTAATCATTGACCTCCCGGCGCAACCCGACAATTATATTTCCTCTCTCCCATCACTTACAATTAGTTAAAAACAAGCTTCAAAAGCTCTCAACACATTTATAAATGCCTCATCCTATAGTATTATCTACTATCGGGAGAATGCATTTTTTGCAGTTTATTTTCTTTTAATCTTAACGAGGTATGAATTGATGAGAATAGGGATTCCTAAGGAGCAATTCGCCGGTGAAACCCGTGTTGCGGCTACACCGACGACTGTGACACAACTCATTAAGCTCGGTTATGACGTGGCGATAGAAAGCGGCGCCGGTCTGCTTGCGAAGTTTGACGACTCCGCATATACCGAAGCCGGTGCGAACGTAGTCAGTCGCGACGATGTTTTTAAAAGTGACATCGTCTATAAAATCAATGCGCCTAGCGACGCCGAAATTGACGCGATGAACGAGGGGACGATCTTAGTCTCTTTTGTACAGCCCGCACAAAACCCTGAGCTGGTCGAAAAACTTAGAGCCAAAAAAATCACCGCCATGGCGGTAGATATGGTGCCGCGTATTTCACGTGCACAGTCAATGGACGTCCTATCTTCCATGGCAAATATTAGCGGTTATCGTGCCGTGATTGAAGCAGCCCATCACTTTGGCCGTTTCTTTACCGGTCAAATTACCGCTGCCGGTAAGGTACCTCCTGCGCAAGTATTGGTTATCGGTGCGGGCGTTGCTGGACTGGCCGCCATTGGTGCAGCTGGTTCACTCGGTGCCATTGTTAAGGCCTTCGATACTCGCTTAGAGGTCGCCGAGCAGATTGAATCCATGGGCGGTGAGTTCCTTAAGTTGGACTTCCCTCAGGAGTCCGGCGGCTCCGGTGACGGTTACGCCAAGGTCATGAGCGATGAGTTTATCAAGGCGGAGATGGCGCTTTTTGCCGAGCAGGCAAAAGTGGTTGATATCATCATCACCACCGCTGCTATTCCGGGCAAGCCTTCACCTAAGCTTATCACCAAGGAGATGGTTGATTCCATGAAGCCGGGCTCGGTGATCGTGGACTTGGCCGCTTTAGGCGGCGGTAACTGTGAGTACACCGTGCCGGGTGAGGTGTTTGTGACGGATAATAACGTCACTGTGATTGGTTACACCGACTTGCCTAATCGCTTAGCCGGTCAGTCATCACAGCTCTACTCGACTAACTTAGTTAACCTGTCTAAGCTCATCACCCCTGAAAAAGACGGTCAGGCCGTGCTTGACTTTGAGGATGTGATTATTCGCAATATGACTGTCACGCACGATGGTGAAGTCATGTTCCCGCCGCCACCGATTCAGGTATCGGCTGCACCACAGCAAGCTGCTCCAGCGGCTGCCCCAGCCACCAAGCCTGAAAAAGCGCCTAAGCCTTTATGGCAAAAGCTGGCGTTACCGGTGATTGGTGTACTGATTTACCTATGGGCAAGCCACTATGCTCCACAAGAGTTCTTAAATCACTTAACCGTGTTTATGTTGAGCTGCGTGGTCGGTTACTACGTGGTGTGGAATGTCACCCATGCATTACATACGCCGCTGATGTCTGTAACTAACGCCATTTCCGGCATTATTATTGTCGGTGCGGTGATTCAGATGTCAAATATTAACGGATTTGCCAGTTTCCTGGCCTTTATTTCCGTTTTCCTCGTCAGTATCAATATCTTCGGGGGCTTCTACGTGACCCGACGGATGCTTAATATGTTTCGTAAAGGCTAAGGATTAGATTATGTCAGCAGGATTAGTAACCGCTGCTTATATTATTGCAGCATTATTTTTTATCTTAAGCTTGGCCGGTCTGTCCAACCAGGAGACTGCCCGTCGCGGTAATATCTTCGGTATGGCCGGTATGACGATTGCTCTCGTCACTACGATTTTCAGTGAGCAGACGCATGGCATTGCTTGGATTCTGATCGCCATGCTACTGGGTGCAGCGATCGGTATTTACCGCGCCAAACGTGTTGAAATGACTGAGATGCCTGAGCTGATTGCAATGCTTCACAGCTTTGTGGGCTTGGCCGCCGTCTTTGTCGGTTTTAACAGTTATATGGATCGTGCCGCCGTTTCGCCTGAAATGCACAATATCCACCTGGTTGAGGTGTTTTTAGGTATCTTTATCGGTGCCGTGACTTTTACCGGTTCCATTGTGGCATTCGGTAAGCTAAACGGTAAGCTTAGCAGTAAGCCCTTATCCCTACCGCATAAGCACAAGCTGAATCTGGCCGCCCTGATTGTGTCATTCCTTCTTTTAGTGGCATTTATCAAGGCTGACGGCTCGACCTTTGCACTGATTGTGATGACCCTTATCGCCTTGGCCTTCGGTTGGCACTTAGTTGCTTCGATTGGGGGTGCCGATATGCCGGTGGTTATTTCGATGCTTAACTCCTACTCCGGTTGGGCCGCCGCCGCTGCCGGTTTTATGCTAGGCAATGATCTCTTGATTGTTACCGGTGCCTTAGTGGGTTCTTCCGGTGCTATCCTTTCTTACATTATGTGTAAGGGCATGAATCGCTCCTTTATTTCCGTGATTGCCGGTGGTTTTGGTACCGATGGTACGGCTGCCGCCGCTGGCGAAGAGGACGGTGAGTATCGTGAGTTGAGCGCCACGGAAGTCGCTGAATTGCTTAAAGGCTCTAAATCCGTCATTATCACGCCGGGATACGGTATGGCTGTCGCTCAAGCACAGTATCCAGTAGCACAAATCACTGAGACCTTGCGTGCTCAGGGGGTTAATGTACGCTTCGGGATTCACCCCGTCGCTGGTCGCTTACCGGGTCATATGAATGTGTTATTAGCTGAGGCCAAGGTGCCTTACGATATCGTGCTAGAGATGGACGAAATTAATGACGACTTCGCTGATACCGATGTTGTCCTAGTGATCGGTGCCAATGATACAGTCAACCCTGCCGCACAAACGGATCCTAATAGCCCAATTGCCGGTATGCCGGTGCTCCATGTATGGGAAGCAGAAAACGTCGTCATCTTGAAGCGTTCAATGAATACTGGTTATGCTGGTGTACAAAACCCGCTCTTCTTTAAAGAAAATAGCTTCATGTGCTTTGGCGATGCTAAGGACACCATGCAGGCTGTGTTAGATGCCTTAAAGTCATAGTGTAAATGCATAGGTTGAGGCGCAAGTCTCAACCTACTCTTTTAACTAACACATGCCACAGGTCCTCTAGCTTAAGAGCAAA
This sequence comes from Oligella sp. HMSC09E12, assembly GCF_001808505.1. Lineage (NCBI taxonomy): Bacteria > Pseudomonadati > Pseudomonadota > Betaproteobacteria > Burkholderiales > Alcaligenaceae > Oligella > Oligella sp. HMSC09E12. Next base: position 112,895 of record NZ_KV793587.1, on the reverse strand, counting down.
AGTAAAAGCCACATCCAATGGATGTGGCTTTTGCAATTTAATAAGCTCGCTAATGCTTACTATGGCTTATTTAGCATTAAAGCGCTCTACACTGGCAGTGATTTCCTTTTTGGCAACCTCAGCCGTGTTCCAACCGGTCACTTTAACCCATTTGCCCTTTTCTAAATCTTTATAGTGCTCAAAGAAATGCTTAATCTGAGCACGCTCAAGCTCTGGTAAATCCTCAATCGACTGAATGGAGGCATAAACCGGATAAAGCTTGTCTACAGGCACAGCGATTAGCTTAGCATCTACACCAGCTTCGTCTTCCATTTCTAAGACACCGATGGTACGGCATTTAATTACCGCACCAGCTTGAATTGGATACGGGGTTTTAACCAATACATCAACCGGGTCACCGTCTAAAGATAAGGTTTGCGGTATATAACCGTAGTTCAAAGGATAATGCATTGCTGCAAGCATAATGCGATCCACTAACAGCGCACCGGTTTCCTCACAGATTTCGTACTTAATCGGATCAGAGTTCATCGGAATTTCAATTACCACATTGAATTCTTCAGGCGTCTTGCTGCCAGCAGGCACATTTACTAAACTCATAATTCACCTCAAATTAAAATTAAACATAAAAAAATGAATATATTAGGCGATGCCGTGCTTAGGCTTTATCCTCTGGCATCTCATCTTTATTAATAGTCTGCAGTTTTGACCGTGATGAAATAAAATGATCGTCCGGTCCATCTAAGTTCTTCATATCCGGTGGATTCAAGGGATCGTTCGTGGTGTCTGCCGAAGGTAAAGCAGCAGAACCCGGCAACACAATCACCGCAGAAGAACCTTGACGCCAATGCTTAAGCGCCTCTTCAGGTTTAGACAGACGATCATATAAGGTACCTAATAAGGCATGGGTACGCGGATCAGCCTTTTTGGCCAAGCTTTTAGTCAGATAGCGCTCGGCTTGTCCCCATAATTGCTCTAATAGGCATAAATGACCTGCTGCCCGCAATAAGTCTGGGTTTTCTGGATCATTCTCCAACCACTTTTGTACCTTAGACAAGCGTTGGGCTTGGTATTCTTTGGCTTCGACTGATAAATACTCATCAAGAATCAATGGGTTATACTCAGTCTCGTAAGCCTTTTCTAATACCTTCATCACTTGCTTATAGTCATTTCTATCGGCATAACGGCGTGAAGCAGAAATCGCAATCGCAGGACTACTTTGTTCCTCGCTACTGAGTTGCTCATAGACTGACTCCCACAGCATCTCAGAGGGTGAAGCAATGATGGTATTGGCCGAGGTTTCAATCAGATTCTCAGCATAATTTACATCGATTTTCTTCTTTTTAAGAAGATAACGCGCTTCTTTGATCACTTCACGCAAACGACCCGCTTGCTTATAGGCACGTAGCAACAGTTTACGAATATGGATCTGATTAGGATGCGCTTCATTAAGTTTTTCTAGAATCTGAATCGCCTCATCGTTTTTGCGCTGATCTAATAAGATTTCAGCCTTCACCGTGGCTGCTGCATCATAAAGTTCAGGATAACTGACGGCCTTTTCCAAGCTTAATGCCAACATCTCATCCCGTTTTAACTCATCATTAACCTGATGAGCGGCTTTAGCGGCCGCCAAACTGGCTAAGACCTGACGCTGCTCACTATGCGTTTTGCTATGTAATTTATTAAAATCCTTTTCGGCCACATCCACACGACCTTCAAGCCAACCCATCCAGCCGCGCTCCAGTAGACCTAAATCACGACGTGTACGACGCTTTTCACGCCACTCATCAAAGCGCTTCGGCGCATTCAATAGATGTGAAATAAGGCGTAGGATAAGATAAGCCACAAAAAATGCCAGTACTAAAATCAGTACACCGACAATTAAACTCACCGTACGGCGCTCATCGTTAATCACTAGACTGACATAACCGCTGGTGTCTTGCAGGCTAACTGCTGCAAACACGGCAATCGCAATTAATAAGAGTAATTTAATGACTGTTTTCATTGTTACTCCTGGAAAGAACGCTGAACACGAAGCTGTTCATAAGTTTCTGATAAGGCGCGGCGGCTATGTGAAATATCTGGCATAGATGGTTGCACTGAGGCCTTTTTTAATTCAGTTAATAGCATTTTTGCTTGCTGTGTTTCAGCTGCATCGGCACGGAAATACTGATCCAAGGCTTGCTCCACCGTCATCAATGAGGTTTGCCACACACCTTGCTGTCTACTCATCAGCCCCTGCTGGGCAAAGCTAAGCTGCATTTTTAAATTATTACGCAGAATACCCGCTTGCTCTACCGACAATAAACCAGAGTCTGGATCGGAGAGCTTTTCTACTCGCACCAAGTCACCTAAATCACTGGCAACCGCACCATAGGCTTTAGAGGCATAGCTCTTAGTCTGAGACCAGGCACGATCATACCACTTGGCGTCCGCATCCAGCGCCGTCGTTTCGCTCGTCTCAGCTGCTGCTTCAACCGCTGCCGCTTCAGACGCTTTAGCAGTAGGCAGCATCAATTGGCTCTGGGACGCATAATCAGGCGTATTTAATGGCGCTGCATCAATCAGACTGGCGACTTGTTGCACCTGCTTAAACATATCATCAACGGTAGCGGATTCATTAGATTTTAAGGCCACGATATCTGCACCGATGGCGCCTACTAAACCCTCTAACATTTTATTTTTAGATTCCGCCGCTAAGCGCTGAGCTACCGTCAAAATTGAGACCGCATTAGGCACATTGCCATTAAAACGCAATTCGTTTTCTGCCGATTGCATTAGGCGAGAAACGTCATTTAACAATAAATTCTCAGCACTGGTTTTTTGTACTTGCAAATGTTGTTGCATACCCGCCAATTCCTCTTGGAGGCGATGAATTTCCTGTTGCTGACGCACATTAAGTAATTCATATTCACGCTCTAATTGGGCTAAAACAGCAGGATCGGCCATCGGCTCAGTAGCAGCCTTATCGTTACCAGAATCGGCCATCGGCTCAGCGACAGCCTTGTCGCTATCAGAAGTCGCATGTTCAGCGGCTGGCGTGCTGCTAGCTTCATCACTTGCTGGGGGTGGAAATGTATCAGCCGGTGCCTCAGTGCTTGGCTCTGTTGCTGCTGGCTCTGACGCTGGCTCTGTTGAAGAATTTGTGGTGCTTGCGTCCTCCGCTGTTGAGGCCGTATCCTCCGTTTCAGCTTCCGTCGCATTCACTTGCGCTTGCGCCTCAGCCGCCGATGTCTGCGTAGCATTCGGCTCGTCCATTGCTGTCATATCTTGGGTATCCGTCTCACCCTTGGCCAGTTCCTCTTGTTCAAAGGCACCAATACCTACCTCAGGGCTAACCACTGGCCCTTGCTCACCAGGCACAACTGCGGTACTCTCGTCTGCAGTCGCTTGCTTATCGGCCGTCGCTACAGACACATCCTGCGTGGTCTCAGCTAGCTCAGTGCTCGGCTGATCTCCGCTTTGGTGGGCCACGACATCGGCCGAACTGGCTACATCATCTGCAGAGTTTTCAGCGGTCGCTGCGTCAGACGCCGTCGCTTCAGCAGGCGCTGATGCAGTTGCCTGGGCACCCATAAAGTTAGCTTTTGACTCCTCCTCACCCATCTCAGTGTTAAATGACTCTGAGGCACTTGGCTCAGGTACTTCGTCAGCACTTAAGGGCGGATCACTGCGCTCTAAGCCTTGAGGATCAGCCGGCACCTCTTGAATCGAACTCGCATCCGGTGTGGCCTGATTCACCGTACCCGGTGTTGAACCCTTAACCTCACTCTGATTAGAGTAATACACGCCAGCAACGGCAGCAGCGACTAACACACCCGCCACACCGTACCACACAGCATTACTTCCCTTTTTCTTGCTTGGGCTTGCCGTTGGCTCAGCGCTCTGTGAGCTATCTGCCTCAGTCACCGTGGATACTGCTGGCTGATCTTCAACTTGCTCATCAGTAGCTAGAATGTCTGCATCAGCAGTTTGATGAATCTCTTCGGGGCTATCTCCGCCCTGATGATTGGGATTACGACTTTTTGCCATAGTGCACTTCCTTCTGATGAATGAGTTGTTACCCTAAATATAGGAATAATATTTTTATCGTGAAATAAGTCAGTGAAGACCAGTTCACATGTGATTTAAGATTTTACTATCTTTTTGATTCTATACCAATCACAGGCTTGGATTAAGCTTTAATGCAATTTATCACGATTTACTGAGCGCAAAATTGATAAAGCTTAAATGATTAAACGATTTACCGGCAATACGCCCCGCAAAGCGTTAGTTAAAACTATCTCATCGGCCTGCATCACCTCCTCATAGTGAAGCCTGCCTTCAACCACATGATCCACGCCCAAATAGTGCATAGGATGCGCTAATATCTCTTGCCGCATTACACCGTTCAATATCGGTAGCTCCGCTGTCGGCGTATACCATTGTCCATCGATTTTTAAAAACACATTACAACGAGCACCTTCAAGCAAATTCAACTGCTTATCAAACATCAGAGCATCAAAGGCCTGATGTGCCAGTGCCTGTTTTAATACCGCATCATACACACTTCGTTGATCACTTTTATGACGACTCAAATAATTCCCGCTAACAATGGATTGCTTAGTCACTAAAACGCACTGCTGAGACTCAAGCGCCTCCAAGCTAAAAAGATTTGCCTCTAAATAAAAGTCACTATCTAGTGCATAAATCCATGTATTCTGCTCCACGGCTCGTTGTTGAACAGGACATAGACGCAATTTCAGTCGATAGCTGCCTTGCTTAGGTAATTGCTTATAAAAATAGCTCAAGGCTTGCTCCAACGACTGTGCATCCAGAGGATAATTCAAGGCCTTGGCCGAGCTTAGCAAGCGTTTTTTATGACGTGCTAGCAGCTGACAAGCCCCCGCTTCCCAGCGCATGGTTTCAAAAATACTGAACTCCGGCCTTAAACCGAGTAAAAAACGCATTTTCCAATATAATTCATCGTATTCTGTGGCTGCCTGACTATCGATCACAATCCCCGAACCGACTCCCATGGCACCTTGATAATACCCATCCGCCTCCTGCAGATGGAAACTACGTATCATCACATTGAGTTGACCGTAAAAGGACAACTCGCCTGCTGCCTTGCTAACCTCTGGATTGGCTTCAAGTAGGCCAATGCTCCCGGTATAAATCCCGCGAGGCCTTTGTTCAAGCGCTTCTATCAATTGCATGCTCATATGTTTAGGCGCGCCGGTGATGGAGCCGCAAGGAAATGCAGCTTTAAGCAAGTGGGAAAAGCTTATATCAGCTGGCATCTGCGCTTCCACCGTACTCGTCATTTGCCACACCGCACCAAAGCGGTCAACCTCAAACAAGGCAGGCACCTTTACACTACCAAGCTTCGCAATGCGCCCCAGATCGTTACGTAATAAATCGACGATCATCAGATTTTCAGCACGATTTTTAAGATCGTTTTTTAAAGCAAGAGCACGTGCTTCATCATGCGCATCATTCAAGATAGGCGCCGTTCCTTTCATCGGCTTAGCCCGCACCACACCACTGGCCTGAATATCCAAAAACAACTCTGGCGAAAAACTTAATAGCCACGGCTGTTCCGCTAATGGTAAATGAGCCAATGCGCCATAGGGGACCCGCTGTTGCTCACACAAGCGGCGGTATAGCGTGATGGGATGACCATAGCTTTTAAAGTCTAAACGACTGGTGAAGTTTATTTGATACACCTCACCACGTTCGATGCTCGCATGAATGGCTGCAATTTTTTGAGCAAAGGTCTCGGCATCGATGGCTAATCTTGGCTCAGCAATCCCTGCCGACGTATCAGCGTACTGCGCTAACAGCTGCTGGCGGGCACTACGACTTAGCTGCTCCTTTTTTCTAAAGCAGAAAATATGTAGCTGTTGAGCACTTGCAGGCGCCGAAGCTTGATTAAGTAGCGCCACCCCGAACTCATAAGGAATATAGAAAAAAGTATATAAACCCTGATCCCAAAGCACTTGCAAGCTTTGGTCTACATCTGCCAACTGATCGGCATCAAAACTGCAATGCGTCGCAAAATCACTCAACAGGAGTGCGCTTTCGCTTTCCATATCATCTAACAGGACGAAGTGATCGACGCTTGGCTTATTCAACATAGGATCCTTTGGCGCTTAAACGCTTAAGCGCCGCAACAATGCTCACATTATCAGCTTGGCAGAAATGCACCCGTAAGGGAGTCTTTTGCGCTGGGGCGAGTTGCATTTTTTTATGCTGCAAATGCTCAGCAATCCGGGCATGAAAAAACAGAAAATCATGTTGCCAAGCATACTGCGCTAGCAGCGGCTCTTGTTGCCATTGAGCAACGACTGCATCCACGCTATCACGACTCGTCATCAACCAACAAACACGGGCCTCAGGCTTAGTGCTTAGCAAATCCAACAAAGGTTGCTTTGCTTGCTCGCTCCAAACCGCAGCGGTGCGCTTATAAACGGCTAAAAAACTAGTCTCAACCTGGCGCTGTTGTAATTGCTGATAAAGCCAATCCCGACCATGTTCAGCGCGCACAATCATCACCCGCTTCGGCACTTGATAATGGGCCTCGAACCAATCCAAAAAAGACTCCGAATCCGCCTCACCTTGAGGTGCGACTAACACCCTCTGCGGCGCTAGGCCGTGCGCTAGTAATGCATCTGCCGACACCGGCCCTACTGCCGCCGCATATAAATGCGGAGGCCACCCGATGGCATGCTGCTGTAAGTATAAAAAAAAACAATCTACTGCAAATTGACTCACAAAAAAGATAAAATCATTCGCCTGCCAAGTCGCAGGCAGTTGGAAGTCAAGCGGCACTAAGCTAAGGGCCGGTAAATTTAACTGCTTAAAATCCCCCAGTAATGCCTCTAACTCGCGACTCTTGTGAGCAGGTCGGGTATTAATGACTAAATCAAAGGACATGAACTCAGCGCTTAAAAACTGCGTGCTGCACTCTGTTTTAAAGCCTCATCCAACAAACGACGACCACCCTTTGCTAATAAATCCTCGGCCGCTCTATCACCCAATTGCTGAGCATCGGCTAAATCACCACGAATTTCTGTTGTCAAAGAGGCAGTACCATCAGGTAAGGCGACCATGGCCCGTAAGTACAGTTGATTATCCTCTACTACCGCATGCGCAGCGATCGGCACCTGACAAGAACCCCCCAAGGCCTGAGAAATAGCACGTTCGGCCGTTGCCGTGGCGGTGGACTCTGCACACGCTAAAAAGGCTAAGAGCTCACGCAAATCATCACGACTGGCTAAGATCTCAATCCCTAAAGCCCCTTGACCAGCAGCGGGTAGGCTTTGATCCACGGTCAAATAGGAGCGAATCCGCTCTGCTAAGCCTAAACGCTCTAAACCGGAAGCCGCTAAAATAATGGCATCGTAATAACCCGCATCTAATTTGCCTAAACGGGTATCTAGATTGCCACGCAAAGGCTGCACCACTAAATGAGGGTAAAGGGCACGAATCTGTGCCTCACGACGTAAGCTGGAGGTGCCCAGCACCGCCCCCTCAGGTAAATCGTCTAAGGTTTCATAGCGATTGGAAACAAAGGCATCACGCGGATCAGCACGCTTTAAAATCGTACTCAGTGCAAACTCCTCGTACAATGCCATTGGCACATCCTTTAGTGAATGCACAGCCAAATCGGCACGACCATCCAACAATGCGCTTTCCAATTCCTTAACAAAAAGACCCTTACCACCGATTTTAGATAAGCTACGGTCAATAATCTGATCACCCTTGGTAGTCAACTTAAGCAATTCAACCACTAAACTAGGGTATTGAGTTTGCAGGGCGTGTTGAACAAATTCTGCTTGCCATAGAGCTAAACGACTGGCACGGGTAGCAATGACGATTTTTTCAGGTAACTTCAATGTAATCTCAATAAAATGCATTAACTAAAAACAACTAACCATCATGGTCAGACTTTAATCATAGCAAAGCCACACACATGATGGTTAGTTAACAAGCTAAGGAGAGTTTTTAAGCGTCTTGCTTAGGTTTTTTGCTCATACGAGCCCACAATAAACCAATACCCACCACCAATAAGGCACCAATCAGCTCGGCGCTATATTTCACTACCGCAGGTGCTGTCTCACCCTCAAAGAAGAAGTTCTTCGTAGCAACATCACCCACCACGAGACCACCGGCAATCCAGCCAAGCAAGGCAGCACCGAAGACCACGACCCAAGGGAAACGGTCGATGAGTTTAAGCACTAAAGAGCTACCCCAAATAATAATTGGCACACTCACCAACAAACCGAAAATCACATAAAACATCTGATGATGATCGGCTGTGTTTTGTGCCGCACCGGCAATCGCAATGACATTATCAAAACTCATCACTAAATCCGCAACCAAAATTGTACGTACCGCGCCCCATACATTGGCACTGGCCTTAACCTCGTGATGCTCCTCATGAGGTATCAATAGCTTAATCCCAATCCATAGCAGTAACAACGCACCGACAATTTTTAAATAAGGGATCAGCAATAAGGACATGGCAAAGAAAATCAGTATCACTCTCAGGAAAATGGCGCCTGCCGTACCCCACAGAATACCTCTAATACGCTGATGCTTATCGAGATTACGACAAGCTAAAGCAATGATAATGGCATTATCGCCACCGAGTAAAATATCAATTAAGACAATTTGAAACACTGCACCCCAGTGAATCATTTGAATAAATTCGAACATGAACTGTGATCCGATTAATCGTGGAAAGGAGCGAAAATTATAACGTATGCAGCTGTTGCTTGCCCTTATAAAAGCAGTAAATTGTCATAAAAAAACCCTAGTCACCGACCAAGCGACTAGGGTTAACATAGCTGATAGGATTAAATTAAAGAATCGATTTCAATAATTTACCCATTTCAGACGGGTTGCGCGTGGTTTTAATACCGCACTCTTCCATCACGGCTAATTTCGCATCGGCAGTATCATCACCACCAGAAATTAAGGCACCGGCGTGACCCATACGCTTACCTGCAGGTGCAGTCACCCCAGCAATAAAGCCAACAATAGGCTTAGTCATATTGTCTTTTGCCCAACGTGCGGCTTCAACCTCATCCGGACCACCGATTTCACCGATCATCACAACCGCATCCGTCTCAGGGTCATCGTTGAACATTTTTAATACGTCAATATGCTTTAGACCATTGATCGGGTCACCACCAATACCAACGGCAGCGGACTGGCCTAGACCAAGTTCAGTTAACTGAGCCACTGCTTCATAAGTTAAGGTGCCGGAACGGCTCACCACCCCAATGCGACCTTTGCGATGAATATGCGCAGGCATAATACCGATTTTCAACTCCTCAGGAACAATTAAGCCCGGGCAGTTAGGACCTAATAACAGCGTTTTGCTGTTTAAAGCACGCATTTTATTGCGAACTTCCAACATATCCCGCACAGGAATACCCTCGGTAATACAAATCACTAAGTCTAGCTCAGCCTCAACCGCCTCTAAAATCGCAGCTGCTGCGCCCGCAGGTGGTACATAAATCACGGAGACAGTGGCACCGGTTTCAGCCTTAGCATCTTTTACCGTACCAAAAATAGGGATACCCTCAAAATCCTCGCCCACGCGCTTAGGGTTCACACCAGCGACATAGGCCTCACGACCATTAGCATACTCACGGCTATGGCGAGTGTGATATTGACCCGTCTTACCGGTAATCCCTTGAGTGATCACCTTAGTATCTTTATTAATTAAAATTGACATTTGTAATCCTCTATCTTATTTGGCGGCTTCTACAACCTTGGTTGCGGCTTCAGCCATGGTATCAGCACTAATAATTGGCAAACCGGAATCAGCAAGAATTTGCTTACCTAACTCCTCGTTGGTACCCTTCATGCGCACTACTAAAGGCACATTTAAGTTAACCGCACGACAAGCAGCAACCACCCCTTCAGCAATCACATCACAACGCATAATACCACCAAAGATATTCACTAGAATGGCTTTAACATCGTCATTTTTTAACATGATTTTAAAAGCTTCGGTCACTTTTTCAGCGGTTGCGCCACCGCCAACGTCGAGGAAGTTAGCAGGCTCACCACCAAAGAGCTTAATGGTATCCATGGTCGCCATCGCTAGACCAGCACCATTTACCAAACAACCAATATTACCGTCTAATTGAATATAGGCTAAATCGAACTTGCTGGCTTCAATCTCAGCTGGATCCTCTTCGTCTAGGTCACGATAAGCCACAATCTCAGGCTGACGGAATAAAGCATTCGAGTCAAAGTTAAACTTCGCATCCAAGGCACGAATATGACCGTCACCCGTTAGGATAAGCGGGTTAATCTCGGCCAAAGAAGCGTCAGTCTCACAATACGCTTGGTACAGTTTTTGGAACTGATCCACTGCTTCTGCAATCGAGGCTTCAGGCACACCAATACCGCGTGCTAATTTCTCAGCATCCTCTGCCGTCAAACCAGTGGCAGGATCCACAAACACCTTAAGTAGCTTTTCAGGGGTTTTGGCCGCTACTTCTTCAATGTCCATACCGCCTTCGCTAGAAGCCATGACCGCATTTTTCTGAGTACCACGGTCAGTGACGATACCTAGGTAATACTCCTTTTTGATATCAGCACCCTCTTCGATAAGCAGACGCTTCACCTTGCGACCCTCAGGGCCGGTTTGATGAGTAACTAACTGCATACCGAGGATTTCGGAAGCGAGTTGACGCACCTCATCCACTGATTTAGCTAATTTTACACCGCCGCCCTTACCACGACCGCCGGCATGAATCTGTGCTTTTACAACCCAAACCGGACCGCCAAGCTCCTCAGCTGCCTTGACAGCCTCTTCTACTGTAAAAGCCGGAATACCGCGAGGTACATTAACACCGAACTTTCTTAATAGTTCCTTACCTTGATACTCATGAATATTCATAGATGACCTATAAGAAATAATTGAAAAAACTTTATTCTAAAAATAAAGTGCGTGATTTACAACTAATTAATCTACCGTTGGCACATACCATTGAGGATAAAACTCCTTTACAACGGGTGATCCTAAGGCATAGGCATGACAGCCCTCTAGCTGAAACGGACGTCGACCGCTATCAACCGCATCATTGATACGTTTGCGTGATAAGCTTTGAACAAAAACAGTTGGAATCAGCACCGCTAACTCGCTCATATGCGTACAGCCCTGTGTTTTAGCAAACTGCTCACGCACCTTGTGCCGAAAGCCCTTTAGTAAATGGAGCCCAATCAGCCGCTGATACGATTCCTCAATGGCGCGACAAACATCACCATAGGGTGCCGCATCATAGGAAACCCCGGCATCAACAATCAAACCCTCGTCATTCACCGTCAAGCAGATATTTAAATCATGAACTGGATCGCCCGCCTTTTTGATTGAACCATCCGATTTTGTAAAATCATAGCTTTTGAAATCAACTAATTTGGCTTCAATATCCCAAAGACCATCACTTCGCTCATAAGACTCAATGCTCATTTGGCGCGTATGAATTTTTTTACGTTCGACCACGTTGCCTCAACTATCTATTTATCATTTTTGCCCATGTGATTATAACTGAAAAGCTTCGCACAATGTGTTTGAATGGAGCGCCGATAAGCTCAGTGACAGCATCATATCACTACCGCTCCTGCATGGCTTAGCTTGTCCGGTTCATCGACAAGCCAATGCGCATTTTAAATACTCTCGACACTGCTAGACCTAAAGCCATACAGCGCTCTCACCCGCTTTGATAAAAAGAAATAACACAAAAATGCAGCTCTAATGAGCAGATAAAGCAGCACTGGCGCACCGGCAGCAGATAAGCCCAACAAGGTCAGGATAATATTTGCTAATTCAAAGGCCCACACCATATAAATCGTCGCTGCTGTTTTAACCCCCAGTAGGCGATACACCAGAAAAAAATGAATCAAGGCTGTTAAAAATAACAAACTAATCAGTAAAGTAAAACCTGCGGGCGCCCTCGGAGAGATTTTTAAGACCAATCAAGGCAAATAAAAACGCCCCTACCCCAGTGATAACTGCACTCACACAATAGAGACTTATCCAAACACCGAGTTTTTGCGTATGCTCTTCCATCGACTTCTCAAAAAAACGTAAACTGCGCGCTAAACCACTCACTTAAGTGCGGCCAAGTACTCGCTAAAACAGGGATCGTGAGGATCTTTGTATAAATCTCGGCGAATTTCTGCCGGATCCTGATAGCGCGCTGTTGGATCAGGGTGCATGGCTTTGCGAATGATGTAGCGCGTGGAATCGTATAAGTCCACATGAAAATCCACTAAACTCTGCTTTTGTCTAAATAAGGCCTCTTCGAATGGTATCGCTTGCATCGCAGGCGCATTCATCTCCTTACTAAAGGGTGCATGACCATGCAATAAATAATAATAAATCGCTGCCGCTGAATATAGGTCCGTACTCTCATGCCGTTGCTTGTGCAGCATTTCCGGAGCGATAAAAAACATCTCATCCGGCGTATAGTCAATATCCTTAGCACCACTGGAACTAAAATTCGCTAACACGGGCAAAAAGGCATTGGAAGCTAGATTCAGGATGATGTTTTTAGGCAAAATACGATAATGATCCACGGCGGGATGTAAACGTCGCAAATAAATCAAGGCATTGATAATGCCTAAAAAGACATTATAAGCACCGATAAATGAGAGCATCTCCTGCCGTTCAGTGCGCTCGAAAAGACTATCGCCATTAACATAATCTAAAATAGCATAGGAATAATCGCTGCCATTCACTCGGACTTGCCCGACGCTATCCAGCTTGACCACATGCGGGCTATCCAAGCGTTCAAGCACCGAGAGTTCAGTATTTGCCTCCTTTAAAAAAAGCTTTAATACCTTGGCCTCAAAGGCCGGATTACGCACGCGGTAAGTTTGAGCATAGTCATTAATCGATATCAAGGATTTGACCTTATACTGCTGATCAATGAGCTCATCCTCTTTGAAAAAATAATTTGCTGATCTCATGACGTTTCCCCTTTGGCCGTTAATTAAATCTAGTTTAACTTTAACAAATTCTCGCTACTGCCGCTTAGCCCTTGGCTATTATTAGTAGTTGCCATAGGCCACATCTAATCAGTTATGAGCAAGACCTCCGGCTGATTACTTTCTGGGCGCTTGCTTTAAACTCAGTAAGTAGTCTTTTTGAGCGGCTGTAATGCGATAACTTTCTCGGGCTTTTTGTATGGTTTTATTATGCACCCAAGGGGCTAATCGTTGCTCCTCAATCAAGCCAATGGTCGATGCCCATTGCTTAGCTAAGGCTGTGGCAAAAAACCAGGCGATGGCCATATTGACATAGTATTCATCAGAGCACATAGCCATAGGAATGGCTAAATAGGTCGGCTTAAAATCCTCATCCAGAAAATGACGCATTAGCATAGTGATTGCAAAGCGTCTTTGATAGCCATGCGCTGCGACTGACCAGCGACGGATAGGTAGCAACAGCTCGGACCGATGCTCCTTAAACACCATGGGCGATAGCGTATCACAGACAGCCCAATTATCGATAAAGGGTAAAAAGCGCTCCACTGCCGCTAGACATTCCTCAAACACCCGCATTTCCGATAGCAAAATGGCATGCAGCATATCTTCATCATAGTATGAATGCGGTAGCGCTCCTAGGAACGACTCTGATGCTTCCTGACTCAGCGACTTGGCTAAACGTCGTAATTGCGGTAAGCGGACCCCGATAATTCGTTCTGGCGCTAAGGTCGGCACGAGTTGGCGCTGAAATTCGGCATAACTGCTATCCCGCAGCTCAAATAAGCGGTTTTGAATACTAACGATAGACATTGTGATACTCCTAAGCTTGGGCATAGACATAGGCTAAACTGATCAGAACGTAGCGCCCGCCCTTTGCCAAGCTGACGAGGATTAAAAAACGATAGAATCGCTCTCGCAGCACCCCGGCAACAAAGGTGATGGGATCACCAATGATCGGCAACCAGGAAAATAATAATATCCAAGACCCGTAGCGTTGATAATAGCCTTGCGCTTGTACTAAACGCTGTTCTGACACCGGAAACCACGAACGCTCCTTAAAACGCTCAAGCTGCGTACCCAACCCCCAGTTCAGTACCGAACCCAAGACATTACCCACCGTAGCAAACAGCACCAATAGCATGGCCGATTGTTGCGATAAGTGCAGCATGCCCAATAACACCGCTTCCGACTGTGCCGGCAAGAGCGTGGCGGCAATAAAGCCTGTCGCAAACACAATAAAATAATTTAACACGGGCAATTCAATTTTTTTAATCTGCGTTACAAGGTTGACTTCCTCCCCTCCCTAAAGGGATGGGATTCCTGCTTCCAGACGGCCAAGCCCGACCGCAAGAATGTTCCGACTGGCGATAAAGTCGGCTAAAATCCTTGACTAAGCTACGGTATTTTCAATGACTACAACAATAGGCAGAAGAAGCGATGTATCTATCAATATTAGCCGTTGGTATCGGTGCCATGCTTGGGGCATGGCTGCGTTGGGGCCTCAGTCTACAATTAAACCACTACCTTGCCAATGTGGCTTTGGGCACCTTAGTCGTCAATTGGATCGGCGGCTTTATCATCGGCTTTGCCGTGTCTTTTTTTGCCAATAGCACGCTTAGCGTTAACTATAAACTCTTTCTGATTACCGGCTTTTGTGGTGCGCTCACCACCTTTTCTACCTTTTCAATGGAAATCGTCACCCTACTACAAAGCGGCAAAATCGCCTATGCCCTGCTTAGTATCGCCCTACACCTGCTCGGCTCCTTGCTTTTTACACTCTTGGGAATTTGGGCATATCAAATCAGCCTTGGACAGTAAAGCCATCCCTGGCGGGCCATCGTTACTCCTCTACAAAAACACCTTCATAACCGGTGGTAGCAATCGCTTCCAACAGGCTCTCGCGCGTTACCTCCTCATGGGCTTCGACCCTTGCCATCTTATCGCTAAGACTTGCTTTGACCGCATTAACCCCTACTACCTTAAGCAGGGCTTTGCGCACCATGGCAGTACACAGTGGACAATGCATACCCTCCACCTTGATCACGTAACTTTGCTCGGCACCGTTAATACTAAGGGCCGCTAAAATGCTCAATAACACTTTACTCATATGAATACCATAACCCCAAAATTTCAGGGTAAAACAATAACAACATCAAGCCTAAAAACACCAGCACGATAAAACACAGACTGCGCAGCGTCAGGCGATGCCTTAAGGCGCATTGCTTTCTGAAAAATCGAGCCCATACATACACTGCAAAGCTCAATAAGGCTAAGCCACTTAAGATAGGTCTCAATGCTTCTAGTGAAGTGAATACAGCGACTAAACCAAAAGAACTGCCAAATAGCAAAAACAATAGCGCAGGGAGACAACAAAAAGTCGCCCCCACAGCACTAATAAAAGCGCCTAATAACCAGAGCTTAGCTGGTTTATCAGGCTCTTTTTGAGTTGGCTGAAGCGTCGCCGTATCAGTTGTTTGCTTAGAGCTCAACTGATTTGTACTCATAAGCAAACTCTTTGGGCGAGTAGTAGTCTTGCACATTATCATCCACTTCGGCATAGGGATAACCGAAGTTATTCAGCGGATGCTCAGCAGGCATCGGCTTTAAGGCAAAGTCACGGCCCCAGTTATAGGCAATCCAGCACATTTCCCAATTACCGAATAGGTAGTCGCGCAACTGAACAATTTTACTATCATCATTACTGAGCTTTTCAGCTAAACGCACCTTGGTTACATCGCCCGGATCGCATGGAATCCAACCATAGCCTTTTAAGTAAAACTCGGCACGACAATGTTGAGCACCGGTAATATTAGCAACACCGTCCTTACCACTACCCATGGCTGGACTAAAACGACTCTCACCTACACGGATACCAAACACCTCACGACTAGCAATACCGACACTACGACATAAGGCCACAAAGACTGAACTAATATCAGTACACTTACCATATAACTTACCCGATTCGAGTAAGGCCTTGGCATCACCCACACCACAACCGACGATACTCTCATCACGGGTCATGTTATTACATACCCACGTATAAATTGCTTTGGCACGCTCTAAATCACCCTTAATCCCTTTGGTGATTTCTTCTGCCTTTTCCTTAACAATGCCATCAATTTGGATATGTCTGGTCGGCTCTAAGTACTCAGCCAATTCGGCCGGCAAAGCTAAGCTATCGTCGTAATTCACCTTGGAAAAATCAGTGTTACGCTCTTGCGTGGTGATGGTAAACACACTACTAATGGATGCGGGATGCTCGCTAAACTGAGCAAACAGCGTTGGAATCTCAAAATCACTTTGTACCAACTCATCATAATTACCGCTATGTTGAATTAAGCTTTTTAACTGCTGATATTCGCTATTAAGCGGAAGTGGAACCCAAAGTTTAGAAACTTTACCCGCTTCCTGTAATTGATGATTTAATGTCACTTCAAAAGTACGCTCTTTTTCATTAACTCGAGCAACCGGCGCCGCATCCGATTTGGTAGTGGCAGCAAAAGCTAAATTAGGCAATAACATCGCGCTGCTGGCAGCACCGACCTTAAAAAAATCGCGTCTTTTTATGTTTGAAATCATAATGATGTCCTCTATGGAATTAAGCAAACTTGCTATTAAAGGATCGAGCGCTGCAAGCAGAGCTCAGCACAACCATTCGTTAGCAACTCGAATCATTGGCAAGGGCTATGTTAACACTCCCACCAGGCATAAGAAAAGCCCGCACAGGGCGGGCTAATTAAATTAAAGCGTGTAGCTATGCAGCTGCTTACAGCTCATTACGAACAATGGCTGCACCAGCACTGAGCGCACGCAACTTGGCATTTGCCACCTCACGCGATAATGGCGCCATGCCACAGTTAGTGCATGGGTAAAGATTTTCTGCATCCACGAATTGCATGGCCTTTCTTAGGGTAGCAGCTACCTCTTCCGGTGTTTCAATGACATTAGTCGCCACATCAATCGCTCCTACCATCACTTTTTTGCCACGAATCAATTCCAACAAATCCATTGGCACATGCGAGTTATGACATTCTAAGGAAATAAGATCAATCGTCGATTGCTGCAATTTAGGGAAAAACTCCTCGTATTGACGCCATTCGGAACCAAGCGTTTTTTTCCAATCCGTATTGGCCTTAATGCCATAACCATAGCAAATATGCACTGCCGTCTCACAGTTTAAGCCTTCAATGGCACGCTCTAGGGTTGCAATCCCCCAGTCGTTCACATCATCAAAGAAGACGTTAAAGGCTGGCTCATCAAATTGAATAATATCCACCCCGGCGGCTTCTAATTCCTTAGCCTCTTGATTCAGGATCTTGGCAAATTCCCAGGCCAATTTCTCGCGACTCTGATAATGCGCATCATATAAGGTATCGATCATGGTCATAGGACCCGGTAAAGCCCATTTAATCGGCTGCTGAGTGTGTTGACGTAAAAACTTTGCCGCTTCCACAAATACAGGTTTAGAACGGGCAACCTCACCAATCACCGTGGGCACACTGGCATCATAACGGTCACGGATACGGACGGTTTCACGCTTTTCAAAATCGACCCCATCAAGATGCTCAATAAATGTCGTCACAAAATGTTGGCGTGTTTGCTCACCGTCACTGATGATATCAATGCCGGCCACTTCCTGCTCTTTTAAGGTGAGGAGTAAGGCATCGCGCTTAGCCGCTGCTAATTCATCGCCCGCTAGCTTCCAGGGCGACCAGAGTTTTTCCGGCTCGGCCAACCAAGAAGGTTTGGGAAGACTACCGGCAGTTGAGGTGGATAATAACTTTTTCATAATAAACAACCTAAATGCTACTACTTTTATTCAATGATCATTAAACAGCGTATTCAGCCGTCCACTGCGACAAGGTCTCTTGATATGGTTTGATAAAGTACTCTTCGGTAAACTTACCTTGTTGAATCGCTAATTGCGTACGTTCAACGCGATCATATACCACTTGGGTAAGGGAGTAATTATCGTTGGTCAAGCTAGGTTGATAGATCTTCGTCGCCACCGCATTTGCGTTATAAATCTCGGGACGGTAAATTTTTTGGAAAGTTTCCATCGTACTGATAGTACTAATCAACTCTAGATTTGAATAATCACTCAACAAATCCCCTGAAAAATAAAAGGCAAATGGCGCCACGCTGCCCTTAGGCATAAAGTAACGTACGGTTAAACCCATTTTGGCAAAGTACTGATCGGTTAAGGAAAACTCATCTTGCAAGTACTCTACCCCAAGGATGGGGTGCACATTATCCGTGCGACGATAGGTCCTGGTATTAGCCACGCTCAAACAGATCACCGGCTGCTTTTTAAAATTGTCTTTATAAGCTTTGGAGTTTAAAAAAGCCTTAAATAAATTACCGTGTAACTCACCATAAGCGTCAGGCACACTAAAGCCCTCTTTATTTTTGTTATGTTCGGGTAAGAGCACACTAAAATCATAATCTCGCACATAAGAAGAGAAGTTATTACCCACAATGCCCGGTATGCGTTGATTCGTCTGATGATCAACCACGGTGGTTGCTAAGACCTCAATCAATGGGAACACCTTACCATCACCTTCAATATCCACTTCCGCTGAAATAATATCTAACTCAAGCGAATAACGATCGCCCTGAGGATTATCCCAATCTGCCAAACTATTAAAACGACGATTAATCATCTCAATGGCATTACGTAAATTCTGTTGACGGTGCTCGCCTCTGGCTAAATTAGCAAAGTTCGTGGTTAGTCGCGTCTCGCTGGAGGGTAAATAATTTTCATCAAAGCGGATACGATGAATGTGAAACTCAAATTCTTTACTCATTGCTATCAAATCCTAAATCAAATATGTTTGTATCACCAAAATGCTATGGCGATTTTTCATGAAGTTATTGTAGCCACGACATCACATGAAGTAAAATGGTATATTCTTATACATCCATGAATTTTACTCATAGCAAATGATCGAACGTATTCATCTAGCCATTGTGCAGCAAGTTGAGGCACAAGGTTCACTGACCGCCGCAGCGGAAGTGCTGCATGTGACTCAATCCGCCTTAAGTCACAGCATGAAAAAGCTGGAGCAATTACTAGGTACTGAAATTTGGCGCCGCGAGGGCCGTAACTTGCAATTAACCCAAGCAGGTCAGCATTTATTAGCGGTCGCAAATCGTGTATTACCCCAACTGGAACTGGCCGAAGAGAGGTTGCAGCAATTTGCCCACGGCAAGCGCGGCTCGCTACGCATTGGCATGGAATGTCACCCCTGCTACCAATGGCTCCTTAAAATCGTTTCACCCTACCTTAAGGCGTGGCCAAATGTTGATCTGGACGTAAAGCAGAAGTTTCAATTTGGTGGTATCGCCGGTCTCTTTAATTATGAAATTGATTTACTGGTCACCCCCGATCCGCTGTATCGACCCGGGCTACAGTTTGAGCCGGTGTTTGATTATGAGCAGGTATTGGTCGTGGCTAAAGATCACCCACTCGCCAAGCACGACTTTATTGAGCCTCAACAGTTAATCGCTGAAACCTTGATTAGCTATCCGGTGGACATTGAGCGCTTAGATATTTTTAAACAGTTTTTAATCCCTGCAGGCGTTGCTCCCAGACGCCATCGTACGATTGAAACCACCGATATTATGCTGCAAATGGTTGCCAGCGAGCGTGGGGTCACGGCCCTACCTAAATGGTTAGTAGAAGAATATGCAGAAGAGCTACCAATCAAAGCCATTCGTTTAGGGGAGCATGGCATTCCCAAACAGATCCATTTAGGTACGCGTGAGAGCGACACCGTCTTGGATTACATCAAGGCCTTTTTTGAGCTCGCTAGAAAACCCGCCACGGTGGCTTGGCAACAACAGAATCAATGAGGGTGAGTGCTCAACAGGCAAACAAAACCCCGTCTATCAGCAAATAAACGGGGCTAACTTTATATTGCTGCTTTTTGGCTGCTACCTAAGCCTAAATAGCTTTCGATCACACCAGGATGATGCAACAACTCAGATGCCGGTCCACTGAGACTTAAACGCCCCATTTCCAATACATAGGCGTAATCCGCAATCTGCAAGGCGGCACGCGCATTTTGCTCAACCAGCAAAATGGAGGTGCCCTGCTCTCTGAGATACTGAATCATCTGGAAAATTTCCCGCACAATCAAGGGCGCCAAGCCTAAGCTCGGTTCATCCAGCAGCAATAAGCTAGGATTGGTCATTAAGGCGCGTCCTAAAGCCAACATTTGTCGCTCACCGCCAGATAAGGTACCGGCGTATTGCTTACGCCGCTCTTTTAAGCGTGGGAAGAGCTCATAAATGTCCTTGAGCTTGTATTGACGCTCACCATCCTTGTCCGAGCGGAATCTAAAGGCGCCTAAGATGAGATTATCCTCAACCGTCATGGAGCTAAATAGCTCGCGTGTTTCCGGCACCAAACTGAGGCCACGCCCGACCCGTCGCTCAACCTCCAGCGCTGAGATATTTTCTCCCAAATAATTAACCACGCCGGTACTGCGCGCATTCGTTGGTAAATTACCCATCAGGGCATTCATCAAACTGGTTTTACCAGCACCATTGACCCCGATCACGGTAACAATTTGACTAGGGTGCATTTTTAGACTGACCTCTTCAACCGCCTGCACCTGCCCATAGTAAACGGAGATATTCTGCGCATCTAATAATAATTCTGAAGAATTACTCATCTGCCACGCCTCCTAAATAGGCTTCCAAGACGGCTGGATTCGTTTGCACCTGTGCCGGTGTCCCTTCAGCAATTTGCGTACCGAAATCCATCACCACCAGATGGTTAGTTAAACGCATTACAAAATCCATATCATGTTCAACTAATAAAATGCTCATCCCTTGATCACGCAAAGCACATAAGACCGTCGCTAATTCCTCTTTTTCCTTATAGCGTAAGCCCGCTGCTGGCTCGTCCAATAATAATAAACTTGGATCCAGACAGAGTGCGCGCGCAATTTCCACGATACGCTGCTGCCCTAGTGACAAGCCCCCCACGGGCAATAAGGCGTAGTCCTCTAGCCCGACACGACGTAATTGCTTCATCGCCTCATCCAATAGCTGATGCTCGGATTCACTTTCTAAGTGCAAGGCCCCACGAATCGCACCGCTACTGGCACGTAAGTGAGCACCTAGGGCAACGTTTTCGACCACACTGATATCGGGCAATAACTGCACATGTTGAAACGTTCTCGCCACGCCTAACTCGGCAATACGGTGCGCCGGCCAATTGGATATATCCTGACCTTTGAACAAAACCTGACCGGAAGTCAAGGCTAAGACCCCAGTAAGTAAATTAAACGTGGTACTTTTACCAGCACCATTTGGACCAATTAAGCCCATAATTTCACCAGCTTTAATATCAAAACTGATGTTATTAACCGCAACTAGCCCGCCAAATTCCTTACGAATATCGCGCACCTGCAAGATCGCTTGCTCCATAGCAAGCGGCTGAGATTGCTTCTCAGGGCGTGGTGCTAAAGGGGTAACTGGCTTTTCTAAGCGTAAGCGCTCAACCCCATAGGCTAAACGCGTACTGCCACCCTCTGCCTGCGTCTCCGTCTGACGTGCATCCTTGATTCGTCTAAACCACTGCACTAGCAAAGGAATTAGACCATTACGGGCGTATTGCAGGATGAGCACCATCATCACGCCAAAAAACACCATCTCGACATTGATATTACTACCAATGACTTTAGGCGCAATATTTTGAATTTGATCGCGCAGAATCAAGATCATGGCGGCACCAAAAATAGCGCCCCATAAACTACCAAATCCACCGATAATGGCCATAAACAAATATTCAATACCGTAGTTCAGACCAAAAGTGCTGGGACTCACCGCCCGCTGCTCGTGGGCATATAGCCAACCGGCCAAACCAGCTAAGAGCGCAGCATAGACAAAAGCCAGCATCTTGTAATGATGGGTTTTAACACCAAAGGAACGAGCCATTAACTCACCGCGATTTAAGGCGCGGATGGCGCGACCAGTACGTGAGTTTAAAAGATTCTGACTGAGCCACAAAGCCACTAAGACGCAGAACCAAATCAAATAAAAATTATTCCTTGCCGGTTGCAGTGAAATACCGAAAATATGAATTGGTGGCACGCCTGGCAAACCGTCATGACGCCCCAAAAAGCTCATATTACCGAATAAATAATAAAATACCAGGCACAGCGCAATCGTACTTAAAGGTAAAAAATGACCCGATAAACGCAGCGTCAATTGCCCTAACATCCATGCCACCACACCCGTGATTAGAAGGCCAACCGCCAATCCTAAAAAGGGTGAATAGCCCAGGCTCACCGTCATATACGCCGTGGCATAGGCACCCATACCGACAAAGGCGGCTTGACCAAAAGAAGTCATGCCAGCGGACCCGGTCAAAATCACTAAACCAAAGACCACCAAAGCCGAAATCCCGATACTGTTCATCTGATTAATCCAGAACTCCGGCACAAACGATAACTGTGGCAAGATCAGTAAAAACAGAATAAACAGCAACACCAAAGGATTAAACCTGCGTAGCTTAGTGTTTGTATGAGAAGGTTTTAATTGCTCCATCTTATTCCTCCTCATCATGCTTTTGAATGGTTAATGAACGAATTAACAACACGGGTAAAATCAGGGTGAACACAATTACTTCTTTATAGTCACTTGCCCAGAAGGTACTAAAGGCCTCAATCACGCCCACCGCAACGGCCGCCACCGCCGCAATTGGATAGCTCACTAAACCACCGATAATGGCACCAACAAAGCCTTTTAGACCAATCATAAAACCGGTTTCATAGGTAATCGTAATAAATGAGACCAATAAAATACCAGACACCACACCAATTAGCGCCGTAATCCAAAAGCTGATATAACCAGCTAAGCCAGTACTGATACCCATCAAACGCGCCCCTTTACGATTCACTGCCGTCGCGCGTAAGGCCTTACCATAGATGGTTTTTTCAAAGAAAATATACAAGGCAATAATAATAAACACGGTCATGGCAATCACAAACAGACTTTGATAGCTCCACGACAGACCAAAAAACTCGACTGTGCCGTCGAAAAACGGCTCAGAGACACGCCATCCCTCAGCGCCAAAAAAGACCAAGCCCAAGCCCACAAAAGCAAAGTGCAAGGCAATGGAAATAATTAGCAACAGTAAGCCTGGTGCCTCTGATACCGGTTTAAACACTAAACGATAAACCATGGGGCCAAGCGGCACAATCAACAACAGTGTCAATAAGGCCTTTAACCAGATGGAGGGTTGCGTCGCTAAAAAAGGTGGCACTAACAAAGCCAAGGCAAAGGGTAATAATAGATAAAGCAAGGCTGCTTTTAAAAGCTGCAGCGCTGAACAGGCACGCTTGATTAAAAAGCGATACAGCTCCATCAAGAAAATCAGTGTACCGAATACTGGCAAGAGCCAGATAGTGGCAGGCGTTTGACCATTCACCATAATGGCAAAAGTCAAGGCACCAAAAGAAACAAACTCACCTTGAGCAATAAAAATAATTCGTGTCACGGCAAACACGAGTACCAAGGCCACAGCCATCAGGGCGTAGATGACCCCGGTTACCAAACCATCCTGCATCAGGATTTTGGCGATTTCCCAATTCATATTTGTACTAGTCTAACAGTTGCTGCTTATCAAAGCGGTAAACTTAAATCAACTCCGCTTCGGAGCTCGATTATATCTATACTTGAAAAGTTTTTTTAAGACGTTGATGAGTAACAATTCAAGCAAACACTTGTGAATGTGCCGGACCACACGCAGTCCGGCCAATCACATTTAAGGTCTCATTTACTCTAAATCAGGATCATATACCCACTTACCATCCTGAACTTTGACCAAGACACGAGCACGCTCGTCAAGACCGGTATGATCCTCTTTAGAGGTGTTATACACGCCATGCACACCGATGACCTCTTGGTGATTTTCTAAGGCATCACGTAGGGCAGCACGAAACTCCTCAGTACCAGGCTTGGCACCAGTATTTATGGCTTGAGGAATGGCAGAATTAATCAAAATCGAGGCATCCCACATATGCGCACCAAAGCTATTCATGGAATTTTCACCAAATTTAGCATTATAGAGCTTGGCGTATTCTACACCACCGGCTTTAGAGGGATGTGAGTCGTCTAACTGCTCAGCCACCACCACCGGTCCAACCGGTAATACCACGCCCTCACATGCCTTAGCACACACACGTAAAAAGTCGCCATTTGCCGAGCCATGGGTATGATAAGTTATTCCCTTATAGCCACGCTGGATTAATTCACGCTGTGGTAAAGCGCCTGGCGTACCTGCGGTACCAACTAAAATCGCATCTGGTTTTGCTGAGATCAGCTTCATCACCTGACCGGTGACGCTGGTATCATTACGCGCAAAGCTCTCTTTGGCCACTACCTTAATATCGGAGCCCTCTAAAGCACGTTCCAACTCGGCTAACCAACCGGTGCCATAGGCGTCCGCAAAGCCAATATAGCCGACTGTCTTAACACCGCGTTTTTCCATATTTTTACGAATTGCAGCGGCCATTAAAGCGTCATTTTGTGGGGTTTTAAAGGCCCAAATCTTGGCGCCCTCTTGCGGCTCAACCACCACGGCATTACCCGCTAAACTGATCACGGGCACCTTCATCTCAGCACCAACGTCTACCATCCCAAGTGAGCCAGGTGTAACAGTGCTACCCACCATCACATCGACATTTTGCTCACTAATCAACTTACGCATATTACGCACGGCTTGAGAAGTGTCGGTCGCATCATCTAATACGAAGTAGCGGAGCTCCACCTCACCCACCTTAGTCGGTAGAAGTTCAACTGTATTGCGCTCATGAATACCGAGAGAAGCTGCTGGGCCAGTAGCCGACACTGACACCCCGATATTGACCGTTTGCGCCATCACTGAGCCGGCAGCTAATAAAGACGCCACCAGTAGAGCGGGTTTGCTGAGTTTAAAAGTCCCCATGTATACTCCGTTTAATGCTTGGTTTTTGTTAATAAAGTGTTAAGTTTAACAGAAAGCCTTTGCTCCATAATAAAAGCCCGAAGGCTATTTGCAAAGAAAGTAGCATTTAACACCTCGTTGCCAAGACTTATTGTAAAAATCAAGCTAAAACTCAGCCGTAGCTAGCGTTATGAGCAGCGCAGTCTGATACACTATGAGGCTTGACAAAAACTAGCCATCGCCCTTATGAATAAAATTATTTTTGATTTCCTGCCACTTATCCTCTTTTTTGTCGCCCTGAAACTCGGTGATATTTATATCGCAACCAAGGTAGCAATGGCAGCGACCGTATTGCAAATTATCTGGTTAAAAGTTAAACGGCAAAGGATCGAAGCCAGTCATTGGCTAAATTTAATTGTGATTGTGTTATTTGGCGGCTTAACCATTTATTTACAGGATGAGAATTTTATTAAGTGGAAGCCCACCGTGCTTTATTGGATCTTTGCTTTGATTATTGCGGGTGCGCTGCTCATCAGTAATAACAATCTAATTAAACGCTTGATGGGTACTCAAATCACCCTACCCGAACCCGTATGGACAAAATTAGCCTATAGCTGGTCGGCATTTTTTGCACTCATGGGTATACTTAATTTATTTGTGGCTTTTTCCGGTTATTTTACGATTGATCAATGGGCTACCTTTAAAGTATTTGGCTTGACCATATTATTAATTGTCTTTGTGATCGGGCAGTCCTTAGTACTGGCCAAGTATATGCGAGACGAGGAGCAGTAGCGCTAGCCTACTGCTTTAAGCTTAATTTATTATGTTAATGAACTTTTAAGGCCTTGGGCTGTCCATTGATATACATTTGGAGTTTGAGATGAATGAGCAAATACATTCGAGTTTAGCTGAGGAGCGCGTCGAGATGATTCGTCAGCGCTTAGCCGTATTAGAGCCAATTGAGTTAGAGGTTAGTAATGACTCACATCTACATGCTCAGCATGCCGGTAATCGCGATGGTGCCAATCACTTTACGGTGACCATGCGCTCAGCCAAATTTGATGGCATCACTCGGGTTCAGCGCCAACGTCTAGTCTACGCTGAGCTACAGGATCTGATGCCTTTCCCCATTCATGCCTTAGCGCTAAAGCTAGTTGGCAGCAACGATTAATACACGCACTCAAGTTTATTTTTTATTTTTAACCATCACTAGGAGTTCTATGAAACGCTTTATTTTAGCGGCAGCAGTCGCCTTAGCCTTTCCAGCCTATGCACAAAACGCCGCCACGGTAAATGGTCAACCCATTCCGCAAGCGGAAATCGACACCATGATCAAAGCCATGAGCGCTCGCGGCATGGAGGATACACCTGAAAACCGCAAACTGATCTTAGACCAATTAATTACGGGTGAGGTGTTATCGCAAGAGGCTGTCAAACAAGGCTTAGACAAGGACGAGCAAACGCGCCTATTGATTGAAAACTCACGCAAGGAGATTTTGATTAACTCCCTTATTGCCAAGTGGATGGAAGATCATAATCCCTCTGAGGCAGATATTAATAAAGCCTATGATGAGCTCGTTGCCGACAGCAAAAATACCAAAGAGTACAATATCCGCCACATTCTACTCAAAGAAGAAAAAGAGGCGCAGGAATTACTGAAAAAAATCAAGGATAAGAAAATTGATTTTGCCACCGCTGCCAAGGAAAATTCCATTGATCATGGTTCAGGCAAGGAAGGCGGTGATCTAGGTTGGGCTGAAGCACAAAACTTCGTACCTGAGTTTGCCGATGCCGTGGTTGCAGCCAAGCCTAAAGAAATTGTGGCGGAACCCGTTAAAAGTCAGTTCGGATGGCACATTATTGAGGTCTTAGACGAGCGTAGTGTAGAGCCTCCTACCAAGGATGAAGCAACCCCTGGCTTAAAGCAAATGATTCAACAACAGCAGCTACAAGCCTATGTTGAAGAGCTACGCAAAGCGGCCACCGTGGTTGAATCAAACGATGACGGTCAAAAAGAGGAAGCAGCTAAAAAGAAGTAGTGACTAGCTAATCCTTGCTCTGATTGTAGTAGTCAGGTAGTCAACATGCCTCCCCAGGTTACGATATACATTGGTGGAGGCATGTTGCATTTTAAGCCGCTGCTGCTCGCACTAAAACCCTAATAGCGCCTTTAAAGCATCCTCATCCAAGATCGTCACGCCCAGCTCTTCGGCACGGCGCAACTTACTACCAGCATCTGCTCCGGCTACCACGTAGTCAGTTTTTTTAGACACCGAAGAAGTCACTTTAGCGCCGGCTTGGCGTAGCAATTCCGCCGCTTCATCGCGGGTCCAATGACTTAAGGCACCCGTTAAGACAAAGGTTTTACCTAGCACCGCTTGATTCGGCGATGACGCTGAAGCAGCATCCGCAGTGCCTGTTGCGGCCACCCCTGAGCGCAGCTCATACACCGGATTCAAGCCCAATTCAGCTAATTCATGAATCACCTGTTGATTATGCTCCTCAGCAAAAAAATGCTGAATTGACTCGGCAATCGCCGGACCCACATCCTCAACCGCTTGCAATTCCTCACGGCTCGCCTGAGCTAAGGCCGTGATACTGCCAAAATGCGTGGCTAAGTCACGCGCCGTGGTCTCACCCACATGGCGTATGCCCAAGGCATAAATAAAATTAGCTAATTTGACCCCTTTACTCTTTTCAATGGCATCCATCAGGTTTTGTGCAGATTTAGGCCCCATGCGCTCTAAACTAGCGACTGATGCTGCTGTTAAACGATATAAGTCGGCTAATGACTTAACCATCTCTTTTTCAACTAATAGCTCGGCCAGTTTATCGCCTAAACCCTCAATATCAAGCGCTTTGCGACTGGCGGCGTGAATCAGACTTTGCACTCGCTGCGCTCGGCAAAATAACCCCCCAGTACAACGCCATACCGCTTCTCCTGGTAAACGCTCAATGCTAGAGTGACACACCGGGCATGCCTGAACCATGGTAAAGGGCTGCGCATCTTCAGGTCGTAAATCCAAAACCGGCGCCAATACTTCAGGAATCACATCCCCTGCTCTTCTGACAATCACCGTATCACCAATCCGAATATCCTTACGGCGAATCTCATCTTCATTATGCAAGGTGGCATTGGTGACAGTCACGCCCCCTACAAACACCGGTTTTAACCTGGCCACCGGTGTCAGGGCACCAGTACGTCCGACCTGAATATCAATGCCCTCCAACAGCGTCTGCATTTCTTCTGCAGGAAACTTATGCGCTAAGGCAAAGCGCGGCGCCCGTGATACAAAACCGAGCGCTTCCTGTAAGGCTAAACGATTCACCTTATACACTACCCCATCAATATCAAAGGGCAGCGCGGCACGCTTGGCTTCAATCCCTTGATAAAAATCGAGTAGCCCCGCTACCCCCTTGACCACAGCTCGCTCTGGTGAAATAGCAAAACCAAAATCACGAAATCGCTCCAACATCCCGGATTGCGTCTGGGCTAAGGCCACAGTACTTTCAAGCTGACCCCAGCCATAAGCATAAAAACGTAAATGACGGCTGCGCGTAACTTTAGAGTCTAATTGACGCAAGCTACCGGCAGCCGCATTACGCGGATTCACAAAAGGCTTAATGCCAAGTTTTTCCTGTGCCTCATTCAGCTTATGAAAATCAGCTTTATGCATTAAAACCTCACCACGCACCTCCAACACCTCGGGTATCTCATCACCAGTGAGCATTAAAGGAATACTGCGAATTGTGCGAATATTTTCGGTCACATCCTCACCTTGCATGCCATCGCCACGCGTGGTGCCTTGGATCAAGCGACCTTTTTCATAGCGTAAATTAATCGCTAAACCGTCAAACTTCAACTCCGCTAAATACTCAATTTCCTCACCTGCCATCAGCAAATGTTGCGCTCGTAGTCTATCGCTAGCCCGCCGATTAAAAGCAACTATATCACCGTCATTAAAACCATTATTTAAGGAGAGCATTGGCACCGCATGGGTGACCGTTTCAAACATCGTGAGAGGCGCTGCTCCCACCCGTTGAGACGGTGATTCAGGCTTAATCCACTCCGGGTGCTCAGCCTCAATGGCCAATACACGCTGCACTAAACTATCATATTGTGCATCGGAAATCGTTGGTGCATCCTTGACATGATACGCATAATCATGCGCCATAATCTCTTGATACAGCTGCTCTAATTCTTGTTGTAACTCTGACATAGCCATAAAATTTAATTAAAAAAGCCGCAGTCAAGGAATAACCGCGGCCATCATATTTAACAAATGCCCTAATGCGCTTTATCAGCCTAGGAGAAAACTCGACGCGCACGCTCAGAGCCGGCGCTCAGACCTACCTCATCAAGCTTTTGATAGATCTCATAAATTTGCTCATCCACTGCCGCCACTAAATCATCACGCTCAAGCGGTTGATTTTGATCATCGACAATACTTGCGCGCAATAAGCCGGCGAGGTCACGTGCCGCCCCCACCATTTTGCCAAAGGCATGGCGATCAGCTGGGCTATTAGGCACATCCAATAACAGCTCAAGACGCTCAACGCTAGCAGACTCTACCTGACTCAGTGCAAGACCATCAAACAACATATAAAAACACACCTGGCCCTGATTATTTAACCACGCCAAGGTTTGTCTATAGTCTACAAAACCTCGCTTACGAGCAATTTCCGCCACCGACTTAAGCGGCTGCGGTCCCTCAAGTAATAAGCTTAATCCCACCTGGGCATCTAAGGAAGCGCACATATCATCTAAGCCCAAGGCATGTTGTTCGAGATCCTTGAAGCTAGGAGCCTCTAAATCGGCATCAAACTGCTGAGCCATCTCATCAGCGATCATCATTGCTGCGGACCAATGCACATCCTGTAAAGGACCTAAACGGTTCGACATCAAGACCGCCAGTTGCAAGGCGACATAAGGCACATCTGGACGAATCACTGCGTGACACATACCGTCTTCTGTTTCTGCAAAATAGCGAATTGCCTTATCATCAGCAGTGGGAAAACGCAGCGCCTGCTCAATAATGGTTCGACCTAGTAGCGGACGCTCAAAACGTAAATCCACCACTGCTTCCGTCATTGGATCAGGCCCCGTCTCACTCATCTCGGCGATCGCCGAAGCTCGCGCTTGCTGTGAACTAGCAGAAGGTGCAGGGGCTGAAGCAGTATGCTCTACCGCTGAGCCTCTCTGCTCACCAGCCGCTGTCGGCATCTCAGCCAGCTGCGGCTCAACATCCGCTCCAGTTGCAGCAGTACCAAAGGATACGGTAGGACCCTCATCCTCAGCAGCCTGCATCGCACCTAGACTAGGACCATCTCGCTCGCTACTAAGTACGTGAGGGGTGGATTGAAACGGTGCTTTAGGATTAGCAAAACCCTCTTGACCATCCAATAAAGGGTCGGAGTCACTTTGATTAAAATGACGATTTAAACGCTTTTGTGCCTGCTGATCCTGCCACCAATTATAAAGTAACACCAGACCAATAATGACGAGGCCGATGACAATCAGCGTAATTTGCAAACTATTCATGCGTCAACCTTAAAAATCCTATCGAAATCCTATTGTTATCCGTGCCTAAGTACAAAAGAAAGAGCTAATCATATATTTTGCCCTATTTTAGCCCGTTGATGTGTAAGCTATTGCATCAAAGCAATGTTTATTCAGCACCCATCATTTGTACTGCCGTATCCAAGTCCACCGCCACAATCCGTGACACACCCTGCTCCTGCATCGTGACACCGACCAGTTGCTTAGCCATTTGCATGGCGATCTTATTGTGAGAAATAAATAAAAACTGCGTCTGCTTACTCATTGAGCTCACCAAATTAGCATAACGTTCGGTATTGGCATCATCCAGTGGCGCATCCACCTCGTCTAAGAGGCAGAACGGCGCTGGGTTCAATTTAAATAAAGCAAAAACCAAGGCGGTTGCGGTTAGCGCTTTTTCCCCACCCGATAAGAGATGAATGGTGCTGTTACGCTTACCCGGTGGTTGAGCCATCACCTGCACCCCTGCATCCAGAATTTCCTCACCGGTCATCACGAGCTTAGCTTGCCCGCCGCCAAAAAGCTGCGGAAATAGTTGCGCAAAATGATCATTAACCAAATTAAAGGTTTCCTGTAATAATTGACGAGTTTCACGGTCAATATTACGTATTGCCTCCTCCAAGGTATCGATGGCTTCCTGCAAATCCGCTTGCTGCGCATCTAAAAAGGCCTTGCGTTGCTGAGCTTGCTCCAGTTCCTCCAAGGCGGCTAAGTTAACCGAACCCAAGCGCTCTATGGCACGCGAAATACGCTGAGTTTCAGCCTGCAACCACTCGGCTTGTGCCTCTGCCGTAGCCATTTTTGCTAATTCTGGGCTGGCTTCAATAAATTGCTGCAAGCTTGTGCGATTAAGCTCGTGTCCGCTCCAATTGCTCGGTAAATTGCTCTGCGGCTAATCGCGCCGCCTGCTCATCTAATTGCAACTGAGTAATCTCTTGGCGCCGCGGTTCAATCGAGAGCTCTAGTTGCAGACGCTTTTCATCTTGTTCGCGTAAACGCAATTCGATTGCCTCTAGCTCCATACGCTTAGCAGCTAAAGTCTCCTCTTTTTCCTTGCGTATTGCGAGTAGCTCCTCTAATGCGGCTTGGGTGCTTTGCTGATCAATATCGAATAACTCCCCTTCCAGTGACTCTAACTCAAGTTTCGATTGCTCACTTTGCTGCTTGGCTAAGGACTGATTACGTGTTAACTCCTCGGCACGGGATTTAAGACTACGTTGTTCAAACTCAATTTCACGTGTTGCGCGCTCGAGCTCCTGCGTGCGCTGACGAATTTCGCGCATTGCCGCAACACTCGCCTCGGCCTCTAAATTCAACGTGGCATAAGCCTCACGCTTTTGCTCTAATAACGCCTGATTGGATTCCAAATCCAAACTAAATCCCTCAATACGCGCAGCGTACTCCTCGTGCTGCAAAGCTAACTCGTCTAAATCCGTCGTTAGCCGCTTTTGCAAAATATCAGCTTGCTCGATTTTTTGCACTAATTGACTATAGGCCAATTGATGCTCATGTAAAAAACGGCTCATTTCAGAAACCCGTTGACGTGCCGGCCCCAAGGCTTGATTGCCATGCTGCCACTGACGCTCTGCTTGCTGTAAGCTCGTACTTAATTGCTCACTGATTAAGCGCTCCGCCTTAATCTCACGCTGTAAGTTATCGATTTCTTGTTGCCGCGCTAGCATGCCTGCTTGTGCATTATCCGCCGCATAGAATAACAGTCCGTAGCTATCAACGACATGCCCTTGTTGCACCACCAAACGCACTCCTGGGGCAAGCTGCTCACGTTTGGATAAAGCCTCTTGTAGCGTATCAACCACAAACACACCGTCCAACCAAAGCGCTAACAACCCCTTAAGATCAGGGTCTGGACAACGCACTAAACTTAATAAAGGCTTGAAGCTAGAGTGTTGCTCATTGAACGGCATGGCTGTAGGCTTTTGATAGAGCATCATGCGCGTCGGTGGCTGATCCGCTGCCAATGAGACGGCCGCATCTAAGCTTGGTATTTCCAAGGCACTTAAACGCTCCCCCAACACAGACTCCAAAGCCATGTCCCAGCCAGCCTCTATGTGGATCTTTTGCCATAAGGGAGAACTAGCCTGCAAGCCATGCTTTATAAGCCAAGGCTCAAGCTCCTTATTTTGCATCACATCGGCTTGCAGACTTTGTAAAGCCTCTAAACGGGCTTCTAACCTTGACACCACTTGCTGCGCTTGTTGCGCCTCCTGTGCCGCTTGACGTCGCTCCTCATCATAGACGGGCAAGCGCTCTTCAATTTCAATCAGCTGTGCCTGCGCCTCGGCTAATTGATGCTCTGAATTATCACGCTCCGCCTTGAGCGTATCCAATTTAGTGTGTTCGGGTGCAACCATGGCTGACTGCTCTTGCAGCAGGCGCTCACGACGACTACTTAACTGCGCTAGTTGACGCTCACTATCGCTTTTTTGCTGTTGGGCTAAGGCCTGCTTTTGCTCTAAACGAGATAAGTCAAGACGTAGCTCCTCTTTATTCCTATCAAATTGCGCGACCCGCTCCTCAATGGCCGGTAGCTCTGCTTGGATTTGCTCTAAGCGCGCCTGACTCTCCTCGTAGTGAATTGCAGTTTCTTCTAACTCACCAGCTACCTCTTCCAACTGCACGGTACAATGCTGAAACTGGGCATCCCACTCCTCAATTTGTTGCTGTAAGCGACGCTTATTACTCTCTAAACGTTGGCGCGACTCAGTCACATGACGAATCTCCGCTTCTAGACTAGCGACTTGGGCATTATTCTCATAAAGGGCCGTTTGCGCCTTATGTAAGGCATCGCCCGCTTGATAATGTGCTTGGCGCCGGTACTCCAACTCCTTTTCTATTTGTCGGAATGAGGCCAAGGCCTCCTCTAACGCACTTTGAGCCGCTTCTCTTTGGAATTTTTTAGTGTTCTGCTCCTCAATCGCACTTTGCTCTTTTAAATACCAAAAGGCAAATTGCTTTTGCTCGCCCTCGGCTTGTAGGCCACGATAACGTGTAGCCACTTCGGCTTGCGCCTCTAAGCGCCTTAGCTGATTAGCTAGTTCACTAAGAATATCCTCAACGCGAGTCAGATTCTCACGGGTATCGGCTAAACGATTTTCAGTTTCACGACGACGTTCTTTATAGCGAGAAACGCCTGCCGCCTCCTCTAAATAGGTACGCAGTTCCTCTGGTTTAGCCTCAATCAGTCGGTTAATCATGCCTTGACCAATAATGGCATAACCTCTGGCGCCTAAACCAGTACCCAAAAACACATCATGAATGTCGCGCCGGCGCACTTGTTGGTTATTGATATAGTAGCTACTGGTACCGTCACGCGTCAGAATACGGCGTACAGAGATTTCGGCAAACACGCTCCATTGACCGACCGCCCGCCCCTCGCTATTATCAAATACTAACTCGACTGAGGCGCGACCTGCCGGCCGGCGCTCATCCGAGCCGTTAAAAATAACGTCCTGCATTGATTCACCGCGCAGCTCGGAGGCTCTCGTTTCACCCAGCACCCAACGCACGGCATCAATAATATTAGATTTACCGCAACCATTTGGTCCCACAATCCCGACCAACTGACTGGGTACGGGTATGGTGGTGGGATCGACAAAAGATTTAAATCCGGCTAATTTAATTTGAGTAAGGCGCACGCTTTAAAAATTCCGCTTTAAATTTGACTAAAATAATGGTTTCGGATAAATAGCATGAATGCTTTTTAGCAAAGGAGCTATTTTATCGCAGCACAAAGCATATTCGCTGACTTTATCCTGACTTTTGGCATCAATATAAAATTTCATTTTATAGCTATGTTACAGTAATCATTTTAAGAATTGACGGTAAAGCAGATTGAGTTGCGCTTATTTATTGTATGAACAACAGTATCAGGTGGAGTTGAGTTGAAGAGAGGTTTTTACACGGTCATGCTAGCGCAGACCTTCTCATCTCTAGCTGATAATGCCTTGTTTATTGTCGCTATCGCGTTGATTATGGAACTACAGGGACCGGAGTGGCTGACGCCGGTCATGAAGTGGTTCTTTGCCTTTGCTTATGTGATTTTAGCGGCCTTTGTCGGTGCCTTTGCCGATTCCATTCCTAAAGGCCGAGTGATGTTTATCACTAATTCCATCAAGCTCATCGGCTGTCTGATGATGTTTGCTTTCCCACTCCTTGGCTTTAGTAATCTCACCAATGCCTACGTCGTCTGTTTAGCCTATGGCATTGTTGGCATTGGTGCCGCCACCTATTCACCGGCAAAATACGGCATTGTCACTGAATTACTGCCACCTAAGGACTTGGTCAAGGGCAATAGCTGGATTGAAGGAACCACCGTTATCTCCATTATTGTGGGTGTGATGTTGGGTGGCTTTTTAACACGCGATAGCGTGGCCGACGCCTTGATGAGCATCAAATTAATTGATTTCTTTGCGGCTTCACCAGCGGAAGCGGGCATTGTTGTGGTTGGCTTTATCTATTTATTAGCCGCCCTCTGCAATCTCATGATTCCCGACACTCGCTTTAAGTATCCACGTCAGGAGCGTAATCCAATTCGCCTAATTGGTGTGTTTAGCGGTTATGTACGCATTCTCTGGAAGGATCCTGTCGGTCAAATTTCCTTAGCGGTGACCACGTTGTTCTGGGGTGCTGGCGCCACCTTACAGCTAGTCGTTCTTAAATGGGGCGAGGAGCATCTAGGCTATACGCTGGAGGGCTCTGCCATGTTGATGGGGGTCGCTGCCTTAGGTACCGTCATTGGTGCAGTCGCCGCCTCTAGAGTGAGACTAGAACAAACGCTAAGCGTATTACCCGTGGGAGTATTGATGGGTTTAAGCGTGCTCCTGATGAATTTTGTGCAACCTGGCTGGCAAGTAATTGCGCTACTTATCTGGGTCGGCGCCTTATCCGGTTATTTTGTGGTGCCTTTAAATGCCCTATTACAGCATCGCGGTCATGTGCTGTTATCTGCAGGCCATTCCATTGCAGTACAAAACTTCAATGAGCAATTAAATATTTTATTAATGGTAGGTGCCTATGCCGTCATGGTGCATCTGAACTACTCGATTTATACCATTATTTATATCTTTGGTGCCCTTGTGGTGGTGATGATGGGCTTAGTGATGTTGCTTGCCAAGCATAATCAAAAGGTCTATCCACAGGTCTTTTCCGAGATCGGCTCAACCGCCCATGGGCAACAGCAGCATATTATTAGTTAAGAGGCGCTTTGGCACTCGTCCTGAGCGCGAATAAGCCGACGGGCACGCTTTAAATCCTGCCAGCTTTGCGCCTTTTCTGAGCTATGAAGTAATAAATACTGCGGTGAAAAGGTTGCTACTACCGGGATACTGCCAAGCGCTGGGTGCTCAAACACGAGCTCCTGCCGTCTTAAAGCCAGTAAACCACTATCCACCGCAAGTAATGCCGCCGCCGCATCACCAAACGCCACAATACATCGCGGGCGGATACGCTTAAGTTGCTCAATAAAAATCAACGACAATGCAGAGGCCGGATCCTTGCCAGTACGAGGCTCATGCGCCGCATCATACACCAACAAAGGCAAACGCTGAACCTCATGCCGCTGCAATGCCAATGCACTCAACATCGCCTCAAAAAGTCTATCCGCATCAACTGAGGCAGCCTCTGCTTGATGATAGCTTGAGGTACTAGGTAATTGCTCAATAAATAGCCAATCCGCCTTAGGTTCCTGCGCTTCGGCTGAAAAAATTGCCGCTCGGCTCGCCTCGCTAAGGGCACTACCATAGCACTCCGCCGCATAGGACATGAGCGCTTGCCAAGATAGCTCCTGCAAACTAAGCGCAGCGCTGGATACAGCAGCTTGTGCTTGCGTTGCCCCCTCTGATGCTGTCCTGGCTGAAGCTACGGCTGGCGTAGCCACCACTGGGGAGGATTTTGCCAGCTCCGGTAGGCGATGTCGTGCTTGTTGCAACATTTTGCGTGCCGTTTCAGCAGCCGCTTGCGCCGATTCAGCGCTTGCCGCCTCCGCTGCTTGCGTCGCCACCTGTACTGTATCTACGCCTACATCCACTGCCGCTAGCGCCTGTGCGGATGACTTGGGCACAGACTGTGTTGGCACCCTTTGTAAATTAGGCGCTAAACTCCTGCCCCACAGATAATTAATGCCTAACTCTGTCAGTAGTTGCTGCTGTATCGGATTTAAACTATCAGCAATCATGGCGCAGCCTTATCCAATGGTTCAGTGCTCACCATCAACTCAAAGGCGTCAAGGGCAGCATCCTCCGGACTAAGCTGCTTTTCCAGCACAATGGCATCCTCACTGCTACCACTGACTTCACGATAATAGCCCTTGCGCTTGCCAATCACCGCATAACGATGTCTTAAATAAAAACGCTGGGCTTGTAGATTCGAATCACGCACCTCTAAAATTTGCTTATCCAGACCATGCGCTAAGGCATTTTGCTCCAAAGTCTTTAATAATAAACTACCTAAACCCGCACCTTGCAGGGACGGTTCCACAGCAATTAAAAGCACATGCGCCACATCCGGTGCTAACATTTGAATGGCAAAGCCAACAATCCGTTGTGACGCATCCGCTTGCTCAACACTCGTCTTCTTTTGCTCAATCACCCAGGCAGGATAAGCCGCACGAAGACTATCTTTAAAATTACCCCGGGTCCAAGGGTAGTCCTGTACCGTCTGCTCAATCAACAAGGCAGCGGCAATATCCTCCTCACGCATCGGTCGCAGCTGATAGTGCTCATGCGCTAGCTGAAATACTCTGTGAGCTGCAGACGGCTTGGCATCAAGCTCATCCGCAGGAGGTGATTGAGTAGCCTCCGGCAATGCGGCGGAGGGATTACCAATCAGGCCGGCGGCACGTTCTTTTTCAGTAAAGGCGACTTTATCGCGCAAATAAATAGGTGCGGCTAAATGCGCTTCAATCGCCTCACCACGCTGCCATTTTTCAAGCGCTAATTGAGCAATTACCCCAGCACTAGGCCACTCCGTCACTTGATCGGGTAGCACCGTAAAATCAAAGCTTTTCTGCTCAAAACTCCTTGCCAACTCCTCAGCATAGACCGCCAGTGCATTACCACAGAAAAACAAACGACGATCATCATACATCCGCTGCCCATCCAACCACATCAACACATCATTAATAGCAATAAGACTAGGCTTTTGCACCTGCTTGAGATCAAAGGTACCCTGCTCACAGTCAGCCACCGGCCTTAATTGGTAGATCGCCATATACGCTTCACTCATGCGCGCGTCCAAAAGTGTAACAACATAATCGACATGAGCACTTTTTTTATTGTCCGCCGTGTTTTGTTTGGCACAAGCTATCTGCTTAGTCGCTAATAGATAATCTAAGGCCAACTGGGCGGTGGCACGCAAGGAATCAATCGGAATCAGTGGCAAATTCAAACCCAATGCCATCCCCTGCGCTAAGCCACACGCAATGCGCAGACCAGTAAAAGCACCGGGTCCCTGATTAAAAGCTACGGCTGCGAGCTCCGCTTTTGTAATCGCCGCCTCAGCCAATAAGCTATCAAGCAAGGGCAAGAGCTGCTCGGCATGATCCAATGAGCCCGAACGATTATAAGCCAGCCACTCACGGGCTACCTTATAAACGCTTAGACCCTCTGAGTTAAGCTGGGGATGCACTTCTACGATGGCCACACTGGATTCGGAGGCGGCGCTTTCGATGGCTAAGAGATACTTTTTCATGATGCTATTTTACTGAAAATTCACGGCTTCAGCGCAAGAACTCGCTTGCATCTTGCAACGCTTTGTTTCATCTATGTTCCGCTTAACATTAGACACTAATCCAAGTCGTGATTTACAATTAGGCTAAACATATTTTATTTTAACTATTTACTGTTTTATCAGCCGATTTTTAAATTGATGCCCTAGTTTTAAGCGTCGATCTGGTCGGTAAAGCAGTCACTAGCTGATTAAATTTTAATCGATTATTCCCTTGAATTTTTATAAAGATAAACAGATGAATACTCAAACTACTTCCCCTCGCAAAATCCTCGTTGTTGATGATGATGCCCGTCTACGCGATCTTTTACGTCGTTATTTAACCGAACAGGGTTTTAATGTATTTGTCGCCGAAGATGGCAAGGAAATGACAAAATACTGGCAGCGTGAGCGTTTTGATCTATTAATCTTAGACCTGATGCTACCCGGGGAAGACGGCCTATCCATCTGTCGTCGTTTACGCGGCGCTGGCGATCAAACGCCAATTATTATGTTGACCGCCAAATCTGAGGAAATTGACCGTATTCTCGGTTTAGAGATGGGTGCCGACGACTACCTACCTAAGCCTTTTAATCCGCGCGAGTTATTGGCGCGTCTAAATGCCGTTTTACGCCGTCGTGCTGCTGATGAGCACCCAGGTGCTCCGAGCCAGACTAATGAATCCATTGATTTCGGCCCTTATACGCTTAACCTATCAAATCGCACCTTATACAAAGGCGAAGAAGTGATACCTATCACCACCGGTGAGTTCTCCGTGCTCAAGGTCTTTGCCCGTCACCCACGAGAGCCCTTATCGCGTGATAAATTGATGGAGTTAGCGCGCGGTCGTGAGTATGAGGCGTTTGATCGCAGCTTAGATGTGCAAATCTCCAGATTACGTAAATTACTTGAGCCTAATCCGGCCAAGCCTGTTTATATCCAGACCGTTTGGGGCTTAGGCTACGTCTTTATCCCGGATGGTGGCGATGTCAGTACTGAGAAGTAATACAATAAAGGATGCATCCACGGAGCCGCTTCAAACTGAAGCGGCTTCGCCGTCCCAAACGCCTAAAGCAAGCAAGCCTCGCATCAGCATACCGCAACCGCGCTTAGGTCTTTTTGGCCGTGCCTTTTTGATCATCACGGCCTTTATGATTTTGAGTCTCTCGGTGTGGGGCATGGTGACTGTTAATGCGCTCGAAGAGCACCGTGCTGACCAACTCGCGGAACGGGCGGCCAGCGCCTTAAATATTGCCCAAAAATCGATTCAATACGCCGCCAAAGAAAATCGTTCAGCCCTCACTATCCAGTTAGCCACACCGGGTGACACGCAAGTTTTCCCACGTGAACCAGGCGACCCCTATATTCCCTTTGGCGAGTCACGTTTTGAGAGTTTACTCAAAGGTCGCTTATCGCAACTAATTCATACGCCCGATTTAATTATTGCCGCTGAGCTCAGTGGAGAACAGGGGCTTTGGATAGGCTTTAGGGTAGAGGACGAGCTTTATTGGCTACTGGTGAAGTATCGACAGGAGCTTTTGCCAAACTTACTCAATGAAGGGCTGAGCTGGTTATTTATTACCCTAGGTATTGCCCTCTTCGGTGCTGCCTTATCCGTACGTATGCTGACAAAGCCACTCAAGCAATTAGCTAATGCCAGTAAAAAGGTGGCTCGCGGTGAAAATATAACCGCCTTAGCAACCGATTCCGGTCCGACAGAAATTGTTGAACTCTTTAGTGCTTTTAATCAGATGGCGGTGGATTTACGTGCTGCTGAATCCGACCGCGAGGTGATGTTGGCAGGCATTTCACATGACCTACGCACGCCCCTAGCCCGCATGCGGCTTGAGTTAGAATTAAGTGGCTTAGATGATGAGGCACGCAGCGGCATTGATGGCGACATGGATCAGATTGAGCATTGTATCGATCAACTACTTGAGTACGCACGCCCGACCGGTGAGTCACCAAAAGAGGCGATCAATATCTCGCAACCCATTCTTGAACTATGTGAGCGTGATCAAGTGTATACCGAATCCCGAGACGGCACTTTGACCTACGAGATCACACCGAATATCTATGCCAATATTAAAGAGATCAATCTTATTCGCGTGGTTGGCAACCTCATCGAAAACGCTCGCCGCTACGGCCGTTCTGACAATGGTGAGCTGAACATCAGCGTCAAGCTATATCCCAAGGGACAGAGTATATTGATTGATGTGGCGGACCAGGGAGTAGGTGTCAACCCCAAAGAAATTGCCCGTCTGATGCGCCCCTTCGCTCGCGGCAATACGGCACGTAGTAATGTGAATGGTGCCGGTTTAGGTCTTGCTATCTGTAAACGCCTCCTGCAATCCGCTGGTGGTACCATCAGTTTATTACAAAATGAACCCCATGGACTCTTATGTAGAATAGAGTTACCTAAACCTAGCCATAGAAATATACTATTAGACAAAAATAGTTAATAGTGTATAATTATAACTATCAGGTCAAGCAATAGTGTTTCTTGACTGCGATGACAGCAGTATTCTTAAACCTATTTTTAAAGAGGATTTTATTTATGAAAACGATTGGTGAAAAATTAGAAGCATTTAAAGTTGTTGGTGTTAAGCCAGGTTTTAACAATCACGAGGAAAATGGCGTATCAGCTTTTGAAGAGATCACTGAGAGCTCATTCCCTGGCAAATGGAAAGTTATCTATTTCTACCCTAAGGATTTTACCTTTGTTTGCCCTACTGAAATCGTAGGTTTTAACAACATCGCTTCTGACTTTGAAGACCGTGATGCGGTATTGATGGGCGGTTCTGTGGATAACGAGTTTTGTAAATTAGCATGGCGCCGTGAGCACCCTGATTTAAACAAATTAGGTCACTATCAGTTCGCTGATACGGTTGGTTCTTTAATCGACCAATTAGGTATCCGTGACCCTGAAAATGGTGTTGCTTACCGTGCTACTTTCATCGTTGACCCTGACAACACCATCCAGCACGTTTCAGTTAACAACTTAAACGTTGGTCGTAACCCTGAAGAGGTTTTACGTATCCTAGACGGTTTACAAACTGACGAACTATGTGCGTGCAACCGTCAAGCCGGTGGCGACACGCTATAATCGCCTCGTCTTTGCACCATAGCGACTGAGTTTCTCAGTCGCTCTACTAAACCTAGCACCCCTTGATAGCGAGCCTAGGCTCCAAGATTTTGCGGGTGCTTTTTATTGCCCAAAAACTGAGGGTTTCAGGTACTTTTACTTAGAGCCTGAACTATCAAAGACAATTGATTGGAGATCAAGATGGAATTCTTAACTACGATTAAAAAAGCTATCCCTGATTTTGCTAAAGACATTCGTTTAAATATTGACGGTACCATTGCCCGCTCTTCCTTAAAACCAGAAGATGCCCTGGGTGTTGCTTTGGCCAGTGCCTATGCAGCAAAAAGCAAGTTCTTGGTTGAACAATTTAAACAAGGACTTAGCGAAGAAGATGCCAATGCTGCCTTAACGGCTGCTGCCCTGATGGCGATGAATAACGTCTATTATCCTTACGGTGAAATGGCCGGTGATCAACAATTACAATCCTTGCCTGCCAAACTACGCATGAATGCCTATGCCACACACGGTGGTATTGATAAAGTACGCTTTGAGGTTTTTGCCTTGGCTGCCTCAATTATCGGTAAATGTCATTTCTGCGTCGCTTCACACTACAAAATTGCCAAAGAGGCCGGTTGGACCACGGAGCAAATGCAAGACATTGGTCGCATTGCCGCGGTGGTTAATGCAGCAGCGATGGCGATTGAAGTCAGTGCTGAATAAACCCTCGTCACAACCATAACTCATTCGTTGAGCATGCTCCGAGTATTTCATCTACTCGGAGCATTTTTGTCTGCTATGCAAGAAGCGCGAGCCTTTCTGGTATAGGTTTAAGGTGCCATTAACAGCACCACGCAATTAGCCGCAATCCCCTCTTCTCTGCCTATATGACCTAGTTTTTCATTGGTCTTGCCTTTGATATTGACACAATCTTCCGCAATCTCGAGATCGGCAGCGATATTCGCCACCATGGCCGCTGCATGTGGCTTGATCTTTGGTGCTTGTGCATGAATCGTTGCATCCACATTGACCACGCGCCAACCGGCTGCCTTAACCTGCGCATAGGCTGCACGTAATAACACCCGACTATCCGCATCCTTAAACTGCGGGTCAGTATCAGGAAACAAACGTCCAATATCGCCTAAACCAGCGGCCCCTAAAATAGCATCGGTAATCGCATGTAATAAGGCATCGGCATCCGAGTGACCCATTAAACCCTTAGTATGTTCAATAGTCACACCGCCCAAAATCAAGGGACGCCCCTCCACCAATGCATGTACATCAAAACCTTGTCCAATACGAATCTTCACTACTTACTCCAAATCCTGTGTTAAATACTGCGCCATCAAATGGAAATCCTGAGGCCACGTTATTTTAAAATTTTCGGCGTGACCACGAACCAATAACGGTTGCTGACCGACATACTCCATGGCACTCGCTTCATCCGTAATCTCCGCTGACTCCGCTAAAGCACGTTGCAAAGCCTCTTTTAATTCAATCGCCTTAAATAGTTGCGGTGTTTGGGCTAGCCAAAGACCGTCACGCGGCACCGTTTCCTGAATCCGAGCAATCGCATCAGCCGCCTTAGCCTCAGTCGCAAGCATACGCTTGACCGTGTCCGGTACTGGTAAGGCTAAAATACCACCATACTGTTGCGCTAAGCAGGTATCAATAAGTGCCGTCAAAGCCGCTGTGGCTAAGCCCGGACGTGCGGCATCATGTACCAACACCCAGTCCTCCTGGCTTAGTCCCCGGGTCTCTTCAATAGCCAATAGGGTCTGTAACACAGTTTGCGCCCGACTCTCGCCCCCACTACGGTGAATACTCACCTGCGTACCGAGCTGCGCTGTTTCCGCCTCAATCAAAGGATCTGCTGGGGCCACACCAATATGCACGCCTTCAACCCGCGGATCGCTTAATAAAGCCTCCACGGAATGTTGTAGCAACGATTTACCGACAATCTTGCGGTACTGCTTGGGCGTGCGATGTTGCTCATCGATAGCGCGCTCACCCACACCGCCAGCTGGAATTAATGCGATTAAGCTCATTTTTTACTCTTTTATGCGACCTCACAACTAAAACAGATAACATCATACAACAAGCGACAGCATGATGAGCTCTGTACTAAAAT
Source organism: Oligella sp. HMSC09E12 (assembly GCF_001808505.1). Taxonomy (NCBI): domain Bacteria; kingdom Pseudomonadati; phylum Pseudomonadota; class Betaproteobacteria; order Burkholderiales; family Alcaligenaceae; genus Oligella; species Oligella sp. HMSC09E12. The sequence goes on along the minus strand of NZ_KV793587.1, from coordinate 69,463 downwards.
ATAAGCCTCGCTTTTTTAAAAGCATTGAACGCCCTCCTACTATTTTTTTTGAAAGAGAGCGTAATCCACTCACCCAAGAAATTTTCATCGCTTATAAACACACCACAGTATGTCTGCAACTTCGGATCGCCCCTCACAGCTAGAACAATCCATTGAATCCCTTTTAAAGCAATTAAAAGTAGGCCAACGCTATGTCGCACCTCGCCCTGCCGGCTCAGGTGACGCCTACTTCTTGAGCTTAATGGCGCAACAAAGCGAGCACACCATTGTCGTCTTCTGCGCCGACCCGCTTCAGGCCAAACGCCTTGTCAATGAAATCAAGGTATTTAATCCAAGTTTAAACTGTTTACACTTCCCCGATTGGGAAACCTTGCCTTATGATGCTTTTTCCCCGCATCAGGATCTGATTTCTGAGCGCCTGCTGGCACTCCATGCCTTAGGTCAACATGAGGTGGATATTTTAGTGGTGCCGGTCACCACCGCCCTAGCGTGTTTAGCGCCCGTATCATTTATTGCCGCCTATACTTTTTCTTTTAAAAAGGGGCAACGCCTAAAGGAACAAGCCTTAAAAGAGCAATTGATTTTAGCTAATTACGAGCATGTCGCCCAAGTCACTGCCGCCGGTGAGTTTAGTATTCGTGGCAGCTTGATCGATCTATTCCCCATGGGTTCTGCCGTACCCTACCGTCTCGATTTATTTGATGACGAAATCGATAGTATCCGTGCCTTTGATGTGGATACGCAGCGCAGTCTTTACCCAGTCAATGAAGTGAAACTGCTGCCAGGGCGTGAATTTCCAATGGATGAGAGTGCACGTAACCACTTCCGCGCTAAATTCCGCGAACGCTTTGAAGGCGATCCCTCAAAGGCTATCCCCTACCGCGATATCAGTAATGGCATTGCCTTTGCTGGGGTAGAGTATTATTTGCCACTCTTTTATGCTGAGCCTGCCAAGCTATTCGATTACTTGCCAGAGGGTACAATTTGTCTGACTGTGGGTGAGCTTGAAAGTACCATTCAGTCTTTTCATGAGGATACCCGCAGTCGTTATGAGTTTTTAAAATACGATAGTGAACGACCGATATTAGCGCCAGAGGATTTATACCTGAGTGTTGAGCAGTTCTTTGCTGGTTTGGCCAAGTTTGCTCGCATTCACTGGAACAACGAGGCAGAGCATCCTAGTATCAAACCAAGTCCGGACGTAGCAGTACAATCACGTGCTCAACAGCCCTTTTATAAGCTAGAGCAATTATTACTGCAAACAGGTACTCGTACCATACTCTGCGCCGATAGCCCTGGACGTCGTGAAACCCTGCTCCAGCTTCTAAGCGAACAGGCGCTCACACCCGATGCCAAGATTCATTCACTAGAGCAAATTCGCGCCAACAAAAAAGACTTAGCTCCTTTTTCTTTAGTGGTTGCCCCGCTCTATCAGGGCTTTAGTTTGCCCGAAGAGCACATCGTGTTACTGACTGAAGGCGATCTTTATCCCGAAACTGCCGTTTCACGCCTACAACGTCGTCGACAAGAAAGACAGAGCAACGTCGATTTTATGGTGCGTGATCTGGCTGAGTTAACCGCCGGCGACCCGGTCGTGCATGTTAATTATGGGGTTGGGCGTTATCTTGGCTTGGTCAATATGGAGGTTGGTGATGAGGGACCGGTAGAAATGCTGAAATTAGAATACGCCGATCACAGTGAACTCTACGTACCCGTCTCCCAACTCCATGTGATCTCACGTTATGGTGGCGCCGATCCCGAAAATGCGCCCTTACATACCCTAGGCTCAGGGCAATGGGATCGGGCCAAGAAAAAAGCTGCTATTAAAGTGCGAGATACTGCCGCAGAACTACTTAATCTTTATGCGCACCGTGCCTCCCGTGAAGGGGTGGCCTTTAAATTACCGTTAAGCGACTACCAAGCCTTTGTCGATGGCTTTGGGTTTGAAGAAACCCCGGATCAGGCAGCAGCCATTGAGGCGGTCATTGCGGATTTGACGTCCGACCAACCAATGGATCGATTAGTCTGCGGTGATGTGGGTTTTGGTAAAACCGAGGTTGCCTTACGCGCCGCTTTTATTGCCGTGGCGAACGGCAAACAAGTCGCCTTGTTGTGCCCTACCACCCTCTTAGCCGAGCAGCATGCACAAACCTTTGCCAACCGCTTTGCTGATTGGCCGGTGACGGTGGCTGAGTTATCACGCTTTCGCACGGGTAAGGAAACACAACAGGTATTAGAGAGTCTAGCCAAAGGCACCACGGATATTGTGGTCGGCACGCATAAAATTCTAGCCAAAGGTACGAAATTTAAAAACCTTGGTTTAGTGATTATTGATGAGGAGCACCGCTTCGGTGTACGTCAAAAAGAAGCCTTAAAGGCCTTACGAGCTGAAGTCGATATTCTGACCCTGACGGCGACACCGATTCCACGGACCCTTGGCATGTCACTCGAAGGTGTACGCGATTTTTCAGTTATTGCAACCGCCCCCGAAAAGCGCTTGGCAATTAAAACCTTTGTCCGGCGTGAAGACAATTCGACCATCCGTGAAGCTTGCTTGCGTGAATTAAAACGCGGCGGTCAGGTGTACTTTCTACACAATGAAGTCTCTACCATTATGAACCGAGCCGTCCACCTTCAAGAACTCTTGCCCGAAGCACGTATTGGCGTAGCCCATGGTCAAATGTCCGAGCGTGAGCTCGAACAGGTGATGAAAGGCTTCTATCAGCAACGCTACAATATTTTGCTGTGCACCACCATCATTGAAACCGGTATTGATGTACCAAGTGCCAATACAATCATTATTCACCGTGCAGATAAACTCGGTCTTGCCCAGTTGCACCAATTACGGGGACGGGTTGGTCGCTCTCACCATCAAGCCTATGCCTACCTACTAACACCGGGCGAAGATGCCATAAGCAGTAACGCGCGTAAGCGATTAGAGGCGATTCAATCAATGGAGGAACTGGGCTCGGGATTCTACCTTGCCATGCATGACTTGGAAATTCGTGGTACGGGTGAAATTCTCGGAGAAGCGCAATCCGGCAATATTCAAGAAATCGGCTTCTCGCTATACACTGAGATGCTGAATAAAGCGATTAAAGCGCTGAAAGATGGCAAAGAACCAAACTATGAATCCCCCTTTGATCAGAGCTGTGAGGTCAGACTACACGCGTCAGCCCTACTACCTAGCGATTACTGTCCTGATGTGAATGCACGTCTATCCATTTATAAGCGTCTGGCACATGCCGCCTCACTGGAAGATTTGCGCAATCTGCAAGAGGAGCTGATCGATCGCTTCGGTAGCTTGCCAGACGAGGTCAAAAACCTACTATCCACCCATCGCCTACGGATACTAGCAGAGCCATTTAGTATTAGCGTGGTGGATATTGGTGATGAGCAAGCCATTATCACCTTTAATCAATCCTCTCAGGTCGATCCGCTCAGCCTGATTGATTTGGTGCAAAAAAATAAGCACATTCATTTTAAAGGACCGGAACGAATTCAGATTGAGCTTAAAGCAGCTTGGAAACTGGAGCAACGCATCCAAGAAATCGCATCCATACTAGGTCGCTTGCAGCTAAGCCCGCAAAATGCGGTAGCAAACTAAATAAGAATTACTTACCAGATTAGGCTAGCCAGGCATAATTAATATTCCTTTACTGTGCCTGCGCTAGAATGAGCTATTACTAAACACATCTTATCTTCAAGGAAAGCGTCAATGAGATACTTGGTTTTACAGTCACCTATTTTAGACTCACAGTTGCGTGAACAAATCGCTGCCATTGCAGAAGCCGAGCAAGTGATTCAGGTGCGTAATCATGTTATTCGTTTAAACGGTTTCAATGAATCTCAATTAGCTGAGATTAAGCAGTGGTGCACACAACACAAAGTAGATTGGGCCGTGCTGGATCAACTGCGTGCACTAAGCGATATTAAGATCCTCGCCATGGATATGGATTCTACCCTTATCAATATTGAGTGTATTGACGAAATCGCCGGTTGTGCTGGGCGCAAAAAGGAAGTCGCAGCAATCACCGAAGCCACCATGCGTGGTGAAATTAAAAACTTCAGCGAAAGCCTGCTCAAACGAGTGGCCCTACTCGAAGGCACCTCAGCCGATTGCCTGCAAACGATTTATAGCGATATTTTACGCTTAAACCCCGGCGCTGAAAGGCTGATTGAAACAGCACAAAAGCATGGTATTACCACCCTAATAGTATCCGGTGGCTTTACCTTCTTTACCTCACGCCTGAAAGAGCGACTAAAGCTAGACTACGCCTATGCTAATCAATTGGAAGTACTGGATAATAAACTCAGTGGTCGCGTGTTAGGCGATATTCTGGATGGTGCAGCTAAGAAAAATTACCTCGCTGCGCTAATGGAGCAATTAGGTGCCAGTCCCGAGCAGTGTATTGCCATTGGTGACGGCTCCAATGACCTACCGATGATGTCTCAGGTGCATTATTCCGTGGCTTATATGGCTAAACCTAAAGTACAAGAAGCAGCGCGTTTTAGCATCAATCATAGTGGTTTAGATGCGGTGCTAAACTTCTTTGATAACTGATTGTCTTCAAGCTACTAACAAGTAAAGGGGCTGATATCTAATCCAGCCCCTTTGCTTTGTATGCCTCAACGCCGTGTCTAGCTAACGGCCAGTCACAACTTAATCCTCTGTTGGCGAAGTCTTGTTCTCGTGTTGATCCCTTTCAGCCAACAAGGCTTCTAAGGCAGTGATGCGCTGACGGAGCTTTTCAACCATCGCAACCTGTACATCAAACTCCTCACGAGTCACTAGATCCAATCTGGAAAAACCTTGCGCCATAAAGGCTTTGACATTTTTCTCAATATCAGCGGCTGGGCTTTTAGCAATTAAATCCTGAATCCCCTTTTGGAACTCTTCAAAAAATGACTGAGCTTTCATCGTACATCCTTATTTAAAAACCTATCACGTCCATTTTAAATGAAAAAAAGTCCCGAGGCGACTTAACACAACTCGGGACCTAATCTTATCAAAAGAATGCGGACACTATTGCTGTGGTTTTACAGTACCTGCTTGGGAGTCCGTTTCAACTGGTGCTGTAGTATATTCCTGGGTGCTGTTGCTAATAGCATCTTCCGCTTTTTTTACATTTTCCTGAACCGCATCGCGTACTTTAACGCCGGCTTCCTTAACCTCTTCTAAGGCTTTTTCAGCCTCTGATTGTTGCGCTGCTGCTGGCTCAACGGGTTGAGTCTCGATTCTCTTTTCTTTATTTTCTTCATGCTCTTTAATGACTTGACCCACTAAGTCTGGATTATCACTAGGCTTATGTGTTGACTCCTGTGTACTATTCATATCCGTTGTGGCAGCAGGTGTCGTCACGCTAGGCTCAATCGGCTCTTTAGGGTCAACGCTTGCATCAACACCGGTCTCGCCACTAAAGCTTTGACGTACATTTTCAAGGGCCTCGTCAGCCTTGTCTTTGGCTTCGGCAGTGGCTTCCTTAATTTTTTCACCAGCTTCAGCTGTTTTTTCTTTAGCTTCGGCGCTTACTTCCTTAATTTTATCGCCGGCTTCAGCTGTTTTTTCACGGGCGCTCTTCATCATATCTTTAGCGCTTTCTTTCGCTGAATCTAGGGCCTCAGCTGTGGACTCTTTGGCCGATTCTAAAGCCTCTGCGGTCGCTTCCTTAGCAGATTCGATTTTTTCTTCAACTTTTTCAGCGGTATCAGACTTCGGTTGCGCTGCTTTATCTGCTTGATTCATCTCTGTGTCCGGTTTAGTAGCATCGGCCGTAGAGTCTGTCGAGGTGGCAGGTGCGGTCGTGCTTGCGGGCGCTTCAGTGGCTGGTGGTGTCGCTGGCGCTGCTTTATCCTCAGCTTTATCACACGCAGTTAATGCAAAGGCAGATAAAATAGCGGCTAATAAGGTTAATTTCTTGGCTTTCATAACTATCCCCTCTCTAGGATAAATTGTTAGTACAACATTTGATGAATTAATTTTAATGAGGCATGCTATAAGTTCAAACGATTATTGCTATTGCTTATTAATAGCAATATTTATTTACTTTTAAAGTAATGAAAGCTACAATGCATCAACTCATACTTAGCGCCTGATATTTTTCGTTGTTATTACACCATTCTTCGCCTCACCTTGACTGATAAGCCGATAAATTCCCAATATATATCGTCAACTTAGCGTTAAAATGCTAAGATACAATATAGCCTTAATATATCGCACTATTTTAGTCGGGTATTAGAGAGTAGATTCTTTCTCACGATACGACGCTAATTACTGTAGAACCGTAGCAAAAGCACTAAAATAGGCAGACTGAGATTAAAGCAATACAAACAATTGACAAACGCTTAGCAACTTATTTATATGTCGGTTCTCAATAAAGGTAAAAACTTTGATGCAACACCCTTATGATCCACTAATTATTCGAGGCAAAAAACTACTCCCTATCGTTCAAGGAGGTATGGGTGTGGGTATTTCTGCCAGCAGCCTTTCCAGTGCCGTAGCACGCCAAGGGGCGATTGGAACCATTGCGAGTATTGATTTACGCCATCTTCATCCGGACTTACTTGAAGAGTCTAATCGAGATGCACACAAGGACAAGCACACACGTTTAAATCTTATTGCGCTTGACCGTGAGGTTAAAAAGGCCTTAGCACTCTCAGAAGGCAAAGGCATGATTGCGGTTAACGTCATGAAGGCGGTAACCGACTATGAGGTTTTAGTTAAGCAGGCATGCGAATCCGGTGCAAATGCTATTGTGATGGGCGCTGGTATCCCTACCGATCTCCCTGATCTGACGGTAGACCATCCGGATGTTTGTTTATTTCCTATTTTGTCCGAGTCCCGCGGTATTAATATTGTCTTAAAGCGCTGGATGAAGAAAAATCGCCTACCTGATGCCATTGTGATTGAGCACCCTAACCACGCTGGTGGTCACTTAGGTGCCACGCAATTAACCGACCTAGGTAACGATCGCTTTACGTTCAGCCGTGTTATTGAGGAAACTTTAGAAGTTTTCAAAAATCTTGGCTTAGAAAGTGAAAAAATCCCTTTAATTCTTGCAGGCGGCATGGCCAAGGTTAAGAAAATCCACACTGCCCTAAAAACATGGGGCGCTAATGCAGTGCAAATCGGCACGGCCTTTGCCGTCACGCACGAGGGTGATGCCCACGAAAACTTTAAAGAAACCTTGGTTGGCGCTAATCCTGAGGATGTGGTGGAGTTTATTTCAGTGGCCGGCTTACCTGCTCGTGCCGTGATGACCCCTTTCCTACAAAAGTATTTACAAAACGTTGAGCGTTTACAGGGCGCAGCCAAAGCGGATCAACGCCGTTGTCGTAATGATGTAAACTGCTTAAGTGTGTGTGGTCTACGTGACGGTATTTCCAAAATTGGTCAGTTCTGTATCGATGACAGATTAATTGACGCATTTAACGGTGACTTGCGTAAAGGGCTCTTCTTCCGCGGCAAGGATCCCCTACCCTTTGGTCATGAACGACGTTCGGTCTACGATACCTTGCACTATTTACTAACTGGCAAGGACCCTCAAGGCATCATGGAGGATGTACACTTAGGCCATCGCTTTAAAGAAGAGTCACTACTAACATCTTAATAGCATAGCTACCAGCGCCATTGAGGAGCTAAGCTCACAGCTCAAAACCGGAATTTCTTTTAAAGGAGATTCCGGTTTTTTATTGCAAAAAAATGCTATGCTTGGTTGCGATCAAATGAAATTTTTTTGATTTGTTGTTTTTATCAAACATAATGATGGCTTTTGTAGGTTTAACTGTAACCATAATGTAAAAGTTCCATCCCACCCTAGGATAATCCCTCACTTCATGACTAGAATAAATAAGGGGATTTTTTGTTTGTCAAGTATAAATTTAAAATTTATTGCTCCCTCTCAGCCTCAGTTGGGGTTGCGTATTCACTAGCGTGCATTGACGCTTTTTTACTTTAGTGTTTAAGCAGTAAATGGCGAGATTTGCTGCGGATAAAATTAGGCTGGAGAATTTTGTATGAATAAGATCTATCGCTCAATTTATAACGAATCGCTTGGTGCTTGGGTTGCTGCACCTGAGTTTACTATCGCAAAGGCTAAGAAAAATAGCAGCAACATAGGCTCTGGGCTGAAAACGCATTTTGGTTTTGCCGTCACCACCTTAGCCGCAGGTATTGCCTTGGCATGGGGAGCTCAAGTAATGGCGGCTCCTTTAAACATCATCTTAACGGGTGATGATGCTACTAAAGAATGCTCTTACTTGATTAATGGTGAGGCGGGCAAGGACTGTAAAACGAAGTTTAAATCCACTCCCCCCGGTAACAATAGCATCACCATCGGTAATGGCGCCCAAGCGTTAGCGAAAGGCAGCATTAGCATTGGTGGTCTCAGTGGTCAAAAATCATTTGGCGATCATAATGTTGTCATCGGCTCCGAGGCAGGCAATCGCATCGGTACGCAGGATAATCCTTCGCCACAGAATATCTACATTGGATTAAGGGCTGGTAACGATTCCAAGGCGTCTGCCACAGGCTTTCCGGGTTACATCAAAGCACAAGGCCATAATATTGGTATTGGTAATGCTGCGGGTACTGCTGTTACGGGTGATTTAAACGTAGGAATTGGACAGCTAGCGGGTAAACTAACAAAGGGTAGTGCCAATACTGCCATGGGTCTTATGGCTGGTTTGCAAGTAAAAGGCGAGCGAAATGTTGCTATTGGTGCTTTTGCCGGTGGTCAAGTATACGGGGATTTTAATATTGCCATAGGTGATAGTGCTGGTGGCGGCCTGCTAAGCTCTGATGAAAAGCGTATCAAACGGAGTACAAGCATTGGCCGCTCTGCAAAAGCCTATGCTCATGATGCCATTGCCTTAGGTACAGATGCAAAAGCGGGCATTAAAGATGAAAGCGAAACCAAGAGAGGCGCCATTGCCATTGGTACAGGCGCAGAGGCCACAGCTCGTCAGTCTATTGCACTAGGCTCAGCCTGGAGAGATGATAATAAAATTCTAGAAGAAAGACATACCAAGGCAACGGGTTACAAATCCATCGCTTTTGGTTCTGGTAGTCAATCCGAAGGTTCACAATCCATCGCCATCGGTATTAATGCTGATGCTAAAGACAGCTACTCCCTAGCGATAGGTGATGATGTCAAAGCCGAGAAAGGAGAATCAATTGCGATTGGTCATGGAGCCAGATCAACAGGAGCTATACAGAATGTTGCAATAGGTTCACGTTCAGCGGTAGATGGCCGACTCTCGCTAGCAATAGGTCAAGGTGCAGAGGCCTTGACAACTGAAGGTCGGGCGACAGCGGTAGGTGCTGGTACCAAGGCTTCTAGCCAATTTGCTACAGCGTTCGGGACTTTCTCTGCTGCCACCGCTCATGGCTCTTCTTCCATCGGTCCTTTAAGCACAGCTTCAGCTAATTTCTCTACGGCCTTAGGCTATCGTTCAGAAGTAACAGCATCCGATATTGTGACTGGCGGAAAAACAAAGTTCTCAAACGTCGATGTTAATGAGGGAGCGATTGGCGTAGTTTCAGTTGGCAGAAGCGGTTCAATGTACAAGGGTGCACCCAACACTACTCCCCGTCGTATCATTAATGTACAAGGCGGTATCAATGATACGGATGCTGTTAACGTACTGCAATTACAGACGGTATATGATGAATTAAAAAATCTTTACAATAGTGGTGGTAACGGCGGCACTGGTAATGCCGGTGGTCAATTTGGTCTAAGCGATGAGAACAACAAGGAGTTCAAGCAAGATCTCGACACAACAGCCCAAATTGTTGGTGCCGGTGGTATCACCACCACAGTGATTGATGCGGCTGATGGTAAAAAAGCCTTAGAAGTAGGCTTATCGCACGAGCTAACTGTTGGCGGCACCCCTGGCAAGGACGGCAGCATTGGTGTCAAAGGTGCGGACGGTAAGTCTGGTGTCGCTATTAACGGTAAAGACGGCTCCATCGGTTTAACTGGTCCAGCCGGTGCGGATGGTAAGAGTGCAGAAGCAGTTATCCGTGTCAAAGATGGCAAACCAGGCATTAACGGCAAGGATGGTGAAACCATGACACGCATTGTGTACACCACCCCAGATGGTAAGGAGCAACAAGTAGCCACCTTAAGTGATGGCTTAAAATTCGCAGGCAACGATGGTCTTATTGCTCGTGAACTAGGTCAAACCCTAAATATCGTAGGGGGTGCTGCTCGTGCTGATTCGACTTACTCCACCACCAATGTGACCACGGTAGCCTCAGGCGATAAACTTGAGATTCAGATGGCGGATTCACCAAAATTCTCTGGTGAAGTACAGGCTGACGGTGGTATCAGTATCACGGATCACCTGACAGTCAATCCTGGCACCACAGTGAATATGGGCGGTAACCGTATCACTAACGTAGGACCAGCCAAAGAGGATAGCGATGCCGCCACCCTGGGTCAGGTTAAAGAGTTGACGAGAAACCTTAGCAATGGCTACAACGCTTTACAACGCAATATCGAAAAAGTTCGTCGTGATTCAAACGCTGGTACGGCCGCTGCCATTGCCGTGGCTGGTCTGGGTCAACCGTACCAACCAGGTCAAAATATGGTCTCTTTAGGTAGCGGTGTTTGGCGCGGTGAAACGGGTTATGCCCTTGGTGTATCCACCATTTCCGATAACGGTAAGTGGCTCTTAAAAGGTGCCGTCACCGGCTCTGGTCGTGGTGGTGTTGGCGGTAGTGCCAGTATCAACTACGCTTGGTAATCGTTACTTAAGCACGAGCCATTCATTGGCTCAACATCAAAGCCCGGTGTCTCCATAAGACACCGGGCTTCATTGATTAACTACACTACCGCCAAGACCGTATTTAATAACAGAGCATTACACAATAAAGCCATGCGCATCCAGCTCAAGCCGTGGGTGTTGCTTCAAGCTGCGCGTGACTCGCTGGCGCGTCTGCGCAATATGACTTTGGCGAATAATATGTTTTACCTCAGGGATTTGCTTAGGACTCATGGAAAATTCCTTTAAGCCTAAACCGAGTAATAAGCGCGTATACAAACTATCGCCTGCCATTTCACCACAAATCGACACCGGCTTATTCATACTCAGACCAGTATCAATAACATGCGCAATCATCCGCACCACAGCCGGATGTAAGGGATCAAATAAATGCGCCACATCACTATCAATGCGGTCAATTGCCAACATATATTGAATTAAGTCATTGGTTCCGATAGAAACAAAGTCCACCTCAGCCAAGATTAAATCCACCACATAGGCCACTGCTGGTATTTCTATCATCACGCCTAGCTCATAGTCCTCGCTAAAGTCCTTGCCCTCAGCCCTTAAACGATGAGCTGCCTCTTGCAATAAATTTTTAACAGCGACTATTTCCTGATGATTCGCAATCATAGGAATTAAAATCTTAAGATGACCATGCCTTGCGGCACGCAGTAAGGCCTTGAGCTGACTCAAAAACATCTCCGGCTGCGCTAAGCAATAACGCACGGCGCGTAGCCCCAAGGCTGGATTCACCGCAGAGGAAAACTCACCCTGCATATTTTTATCGTAGCCTAAGTCCAAGGTACGAATCGTCACTGGCTTAGTCTGCATTTGGATTAAGACAGAGGCATAGGCCTCATATTGTTCATCCTCTGAGGGCAGGCCCTCACGATTACCCATAAAGAGAAATTCGGTACGATATAAACCAATACCCTGGCCACCCTGAGCCAATACCTCCCCTGCTTCTTCCGGATTTTCAATATTACCGAGAATGGTGATGGTTTGTTCATCAAGACTCATGGCAGGCAATAAGCGATTTTCCCAAAGCTGTGAACGATCCTCAAGTAGACGCTCTTCTTTAGCCTGATAAAAGCGCAAAATCTCGGCTGAGGGATTAACCACAATATCACCACTTTCACCATCAATCACAATTAAATCATGATCATGAATGAGATGACGCGCATTGGTCGCACCACAGACCGCTGGTACACCCATACTTCTCGCCACAATGGCTGTGTGTGAGGTAGGTCCCCCAATATCGGTAATAAAGCCAGCAAAGTGTGCAGCACGCAGTTTAACCATCTCAGCAGGAGTGATATCTCGTGCCACCACAATCGTGGAAACCCCTTCGGAAATCTTGGACACGAGATCCATGGGCTTATTACCACCACCCTGCAACTCATTGATAACTAACTCTATGACTTGTCGAATATCTAAGGCCCGTTCACGCAAATAGGCGTCATCCATCGCCTCAAATTGATGCGCTAAATGCTGCCCCTGAGCACTCAAGGCCCATTCGGCATTATAGGCATTGTCACGAATTAAGACCTTACACTCTTGCGCCAGCATCGGGTCACTGACTAATAGGCTATGCACATTCAATAAGGGAGCAAGCTCCTTTGGCGCATCCTGAGGAAGCTCACGCTGTAACTGATCCAGTTCATCATAAACCGCTTGAATGGCACGATCGAGACGCTCACATTCGGCATCTAACTGAGCGGCATTAAGATAGTAATGGGGAATTTCTAAATCGCTCTCATCCACGATAATGGCGCGACCAATCACAACCCCTTTGGAGACCCCCTTTCCTTTAAGCAATAGCGTCGCTTTGCCTGTGGTCAAACTCTCCATTAAAACTCCTGCACGATGCTTTTAACTACCATAGGACTATTCACCTTCGCCGAATTTATCATCAAATAGCTGCTTAATCGCGCTCACAGCAGTCTCAGCATCCTCACCTTCGACCTCTAGCGTGATGGTCACACCCTTACCCGCTGCTAACATCATCACTCCCATAATGCTTTTAGCATTCACTCGTAGCTCGCCACGACGAATAAAAACTTCACTATTAAAGCTCGATGCCAATTGCGTCAATTTAGCCGCGGCTCTGGCGTGTAATCCTAATTTATTACTAATAACAATATCAACTGTCTGCATAGTTACGATTCGCTTGTGAAAATCAATTAATCGGCTCTGGCCTCAACCAAACTACGAATACTCTTAATACCACCCTCAATCACCTTTTGCGTAAGTTCGGATAACGCATGTGCCCGATAGGCAATCGCTGATAGGACCATGCCGGCATTTACCCCCCCGAGTAACTCAGTGGGTACTGCATGCTCATTTAACTTACTAGCAATCCGCACGGCGATATTAGCTGGTGTGGCACCGCATAAATCAGTCAAAATCAAGACCTTGCGCACATCCATGTCATAAAGCGCATCAAAAATCAGCTCACTGACGGCATCTGGGCAGCAATTTGCCTGAATATCAAAGGGATAAATATCTGTGGTTTCAGGAAACACATGCAAAGCCACATCCAGCAAAGCCGATGCCATGGGCTCATGGGCAATGATCGCAATACGAACCATAAGATACCTCTTAGGATGATAGGACTTGTTCCAATTGCTCGGCAAAATGATTGCCCACGTGGAAATCCGTCTGCTCCGTAATCTCAACAAAACACGTTGGACTCGTGACATTAATCTCCGTGATATGTTTACCGATCACATCAAGGCCGATCAGGAATAAACCGCGACCCTGCAGACGCTTAGCTACATCCTTGGCCATGGCCCTATCATGCTCATTAATCGGTTGCGCCACACCACGTCCACCGGCTGCTAAATTACCACGATGCTCGCCAGCTTTGGGAATACGTGCCAACACATAGGGAATCGGTTCCCCGTTAATAATAAGAATACGCTTATCACCCTCGCTAATGGCAGGAATAAATTGCTGCGCCATAATGCTCTGCGCGCCATTAACCGTCAGCATTTCGATCATCGTACTAAAATTACCGTCATTTGGCTTGACTCGGAAAATACCGCTCCCTCCCATGCCATCCAAAGGCTTAATAACGATATCCTGATGCTCATCATAAAAAGCGCGTAAACGATCCATCGAACGACTCACTAAGGTCGCTGCGGTGTATTCTGGAAATTCAGCAATTGCCAACTTCTCGGGATGATTACGCAAAGCCGAACCGCTATTAAAAATACGTGCGCCTTGCGCCGCCGCCAAATCAAAAAGATGCGTACTATATAAATACTCTAGATCAAACGGCGGATCCTTACGCATTAAGACAGCATCAAACTGAGCCAGCTCAGCTTCTACCCTTGGGCCGCTAAGACGCCACCAATGTGCTTGATGCAAATCCACATCCTCAGGAATCTCTATGCCTTGGGCTGAGGTCAAGACCTTACCATTAAGTAGGTACAAATCACCTTGTAAACAATAGCTTAGCTGATGACCACGTGCCAATAACGCCCGCATCATGGCAACAGAACTGTCTTTATAAGCGCTTAATTTCTCAATCGGGTCAATAATAAATAAAATATGCACAATTCGTCCTCAAATCGCTTATAAAAGCGGATAGCAAAAAATAAGCCTTAGTCCCTAACAAAATACGTAGGGACTAGGGCTAATCGCATAAAATCGCTTGTGACAAGATAGCTTAATGTCGGCAGCATTAAAGCTAAACGCTAAACTACTTCTTAGCGCCACCTGGGCTTAGGATCATCACCATCTGACGCCCTTCTAATTTGGGCATCGATTCTGGTGTACCAAGATCAACCACCTCATCACGCACTCGGTGCAACATCTGTAAACCCAGCTCCTGATGCGCCATCTCGCGGCCACGGAAGCGAAGGCTTACTTTGACCTTATCACCATCTGTTAAGAAACGTTTGACATTACGTAATTTAACCTGAAAGTCACCCTCATCCGTTGCCGGACGGAACTTAACCTCTTTGAGTTGAATTACTTTCTGCTTGGCGCGGGCTTCTTGTTGACGCTTTTGTTCTTGATAACGGAACTTACCATAGTCCATCAGACGACAAACGGGGGGCTTAGCATTTGGTGAAATTTCCACTAAATCTAAACCGACCTCTTCGGCCTGGCGCAATGCCTCTTGAATCTTAACAATGCCTAACTGCTCACCTTCAACGTCAATTAAACGAACCTCAGGGGCACGAATATCCGCATTGGTGCGGTGTTGTTTATCAGTTGCGATATTAATATCTCCTAATACGTTATTAATCAAACTAGCTGCTTTAAACGGTCACATCACGCTTTAAAGCAATATCATCAGCTAAACGCTGAATAAAATCTTCGACCGGCATCACACCTAAATTGTGGTTACCGCGGGCACGTACAGAGACGGTACCCTCGTCTCGTTCTTTTTCCCCTACCACTAAAATATAAGGGACTTTTTGCATGGCATTTTCACGCACTTTTTTATTGATTTTCTCGTTACGAATATCCGCCGAGGCACGGAAACCCATGTCCTTGAGACGTGCTACCACTGCCATGGCATAGTCATCGTACTGACCTGAAATGGTACAGACCCGAACATGCTCAGGGGCCAACCACGGTGGCATGGCACCGGCATAATGCTCAATCAACATCCCAATAAAGCGCTCTAAAGAACCTAGGATAGCACGGTGTAGCATCACCGGGGTCTGGCGCGTATCATCGGCAGCCACAAACTCCGCACCCAAACGCTTAGGCATGGAGAAGTCTACCTGAATTGTACCGCACTGCCAGTGACGACCGATGGCATCTCTCAGTGTATACTCAATCTTAGGACCGTAGAAAGCGCCCTCACCCGGTGAAATTTCAAACTCACAACCGGATTTCTTTAAACTCTCCATCAAGGCCGCTTCGGACTTATCCCATACCTCATCGCTACCAATACGCTTTTCAGGTCGTGTTGCTACCTTAAATAATACCTCGGTAAAGCCAAAATCACGGTAAACCTGCTGCAGCAACTCGGTAAACTTAGCACATTCCTCCTGCAACTGCTCCTCAGTACAGAAAATATGACCGTCATCCTGAGTAAAGCCGCGCACCCGCATCAAACCGTGCAGTGAGCCAGAGGGCTCATTACGGTGACATTGACCGAACTCACCATAGCGAATCGGCAACTCACGATAGGAGTGTAAGCCTGAATTAAAAATCTGCACATGGCCCGGACAGTTCATCGGCTTTAATCCGTAGACACGGTTCTCCGACTCGGTGGTGAACATATTATCCTGATAGTTGTCCCAGTGACCAGTCTTTTTCCACAGTGAGACATCAAGAATCTGCGGTGCCTTCACCTCTTGGTAGCCATTATCCACGTAGACACGACGCATGTACTGCTCGACCTGCTGCCAGATTTGCCAACCCTTGGCGTGCCAGAAAATCAGTCCTGGCGCCTCGTCTTGGAAGTGGAATAAGTCCAACTCACGGCCTAATTTACGATGATCGCGCTTTTCGGCCTCTTCAAGCATTTGCAAGTAATTATCCTGATCCTGCTTCGTCGCCCAGGCGGTACCATAAATGCGCTGTAACATCTCGTTATTCGAGTCACCACGCCAGTAAGCGCCAGCCACCTTCATCAACTTAAAGACTTTGAGCTTACCGGTTGAGGGTACGTGCGGACCACGACATAAGTCGATAAACTCACCCTCACGGTATAAAGAAATCGGCTCATCGCTAGGAATCGAAGCAATAATCTCAGCCTTATAGTCCTCACCGATGCTCTTAAAGAAACTTACCGCCTCTTGGCGATCCCAAAGCTCACGCGTCACCACCTCATCCTTGGCAGCAAGCTCGTGCATTTTCTTTTCAATCTTTGCTAGATCCTCAGGCGTAAAAGGACGCTCATAAGCGAAATCATAATAGAAGCCATTATCAATGACGGGACCAATGGTCACCTGCGCCTCAGGATAGAGCTCTTGTACTGCATAGGCCATCAAATGCGCAGTCGAGTGACGGATAATGTCCAAACCCTCTGTATCCTTGGCCGTAATAATCGATAAGGCCACATCCTCGTCGATCACATAACTGGTATCAACTAAACGGCCTTCGCTCTCCGTCTTGCTCGTCTGCTGCTCAGCGCTAGGGGTAATTTTACCGGCCAAGGCGGCCTTGGCCAGACCAGAGCCGATAGAGGCAGCGACCTCATGCACAGTAACGGGTTGCTCAAACTGTTTGATAGAACCGTCGGGTAAGCTTATATGAATCATTATGAACCTTAAAACACAAAAACGCGAACACAAAGGATCCGCGCCGCAAAGAAAAAGGATCTTCGCACAAATTAGCACTCGCTATTTTAACACTTAAACTAGAGAATTTTAAACCTAAAGGCTGTTAATACGCTATTTTCCTTAGTCCAGCACTGTGCTGCGGGAACGCGTGATTTAGCGATTGAATGCGACGAGTATGCTAAAATCCAACTATAATTCAATCGATTAGCCGGCTCTGCATGCCGGCGATTTTTTACTTAATGCATGATGAAAAAATCGCTATCCACCCTTGTCTTACTCGGCATCTCAGCCTTAATTATTCTTTTTATTTTAAGCTCTTTTTATAGGGTTCTGAATCGCGCCCCTAAATACAATCAAGAGCCTGCAATCGAAACCACCGTTGAGCAAGCAAACGCTCCTAGTGCAGCAGCGGATGACACTAGCCCAGCTGAAGCCGATGAAGCCGCAGCAGAAAACCCGATGAACAGCCTCGTCACTGCGCCTGCAAGTGCAGAGCAAGCTGAGGAAGCAGCAGAGCAAGAAACGAGCGATGATGAGGCCGAGCTCATGGGCACACCAGGTCAGTTAATTCATGACAACCCACATTTGCAAAATGCCGTGCCCCCAGTACCACAAGCACCACCTAGCCCACAAGGCTCGCCAGTAGTGACCGCACCCAATGAGCAATCCTACTCGGATACTGGTGATAGCGGCCAGCAAGGTAGCTTCCCACAACCGATTATCGTTGAGCCAACATTCCCTGACCGGGATAGCGGCGGCTCAACTAGCTTTCCGGCACCTGTCAGCCCTAATAACCAAGCAGCGATTTCCGATTTAACCCGCCCTGCCCCGGCACCTAGCGTGGCACCAACGGGCAATCGCTCCTTTCCAGCGCCGATTATTAACAACAATACCAGCGGTAGCTCGAATATCCGCAGCTCTAGCAGCTTCCCTGCCCCACAATAACTCTGCAAAAATTAAAGGTCGAGGAAAATGATTCGCTCGACCTTTTAACCCTATCAGTGAGGCATTAATGCTTTAACTTCGTCTCCGCATCATCTGTCGCACCACTGACCTTAGCACTCGCTGCGGCCTCAGCGGCCAACTGCTCAATCTCCTCATCACTTAAAGGGGTCGGCATATACTCAAGTGCCTCCTCAAGCACCTGATCAATCCACTTAACTGGAATGATCTCTAAACCACTTTTCACATTGTCAGGGATCTCCTGCAGATCCTTAACATTTTCCTGAGGAATCAGCACCTTCTTAATGCCGCCACGCAAGGCTGCCAAGAGCTTTTCCTTAAGACCACCAATGGCTAGTACCTCACCGCGCAAGGTGACCTCACCAGTCATTGCGACATCAGCACGCACCGGGATACCGGAGAGCGCAGAAACCAAGGCGGTAGTAATGGCAATACCGGCGGAAGGACCGTCTTTTGGTGTGGCTCCCTCTGGCACATGGATATGAATATCCTTTTTAGAGAAAATGCCATCCGCAAAACCTAAGCGTTGCGCACGCGCTCTGACCACGGTACGGGCGGCCTGCATGGACTCCTTCATGACATTACCTAAAGAACCGGTATGCTGAATTTGACCCTTGCCATTAACCACAGCAACCTCAATGGTCAGTAAATCACCGCCCACCTCAGTCCAAGCCAAACCAGTGACCTGACCTACTTGATTCTCAGCTTCGGCCAAACCAAAGCTAAAGCGTCTTACGCCTAAGAAATCAGATAAGTTATCCGCTGTCACCACAATAGCCTTAGGTCTAGCTGCTTTTTTAGCGGCTGCCTTCGTCGCTTTTTTGGCGGCTGTCGCGGTGCTCTTAGCTTTAGCCTCAGCACTCACAATTTGCTTAACCACCTTGCGGCAAATCTTACCAATCTCGCGCTCCAATGAACGTACACCCGCTTCACGCGTGTAGTATCGCACCACATCACGGATAGCCGATTCCTCAATGCGGAGTTCACCATCGTTAAGACCGTTATTCGTCATCAGCTTAGGAATCAAGTGATTACTTGCGATGGCCACTTTTTCATCTTCGGTATAACCTGAAAGACGGATCACCTCCATCCGGTCTAATAAAGCCGGTGGGATATTCAGCGTATTACTCGTGGCTACGAACATCACATCGGACAAATCGTAATCCACTTCGGCATAGTGATCCTGGAAGGTGTGATTTTGCTCGGGATCCAATACCTCTAATAAGGCTGAGGACGGGTCACCACGGAAGTCCATCCCCATCTTATCGATCTCATCCAATAAAAATAAGGGATTACGTACACCCACCTTGCTCATATTTTGCAGAATTTTACCCGGCATCGCACCAATATAGGTACGACGGTGACCACGGATTTCCGCCTCATCACGCACACCACCAAGTGCCATCCGCACATACTTACGGTTAGTCGCCTTGGCAATGGATTGGCCTAAGGAGGTTTTACCTACGCCCGGAGGACCAACCAAACACAAAATCGGCGCCTTAATTTTATCCACTCGTTGTTGCACTGCGAGATACTCTAAAATACGCTCTTTGACACGCTCTAAACCAGCATGATCCGCATCGAGCACTGCTTGCGCATCAGCTAAGGAGGTATTAATTTTGCTGCGCTTTTTCCAAGGTAAGCCGACTAAGGTCTCGATGTAATTACGAACCACCCCCGCCTCAGCCGACATCGGTGACATCAGACGCAATTTCTTTAGTTCACCCTCAGCTTTTTTGCGGGCTTCAGCCGGCATCCGCGCTGCTTCAATCTTGCGCTCCAACTCTTCAATATCAGCACCGTCTTCGCCCTCGCCCAATTCCTTTTGAATGGCTTTGACCTGCTCATTTAAATAGTAGTCACGCTGACTCTTTTCCATCTGCTTTTTAACGCGACTACGGATTCGGCGCTCAACCTGAAGAATTTCAATTTCACTCTCGATATGGTTAAGCAATAACTCTAAACGCGCATTAACATCTAAGGTCTCTAAGGCCTCTTGTTTTTGCTCTTGCTTCATTGCTAAGTGTGAAGCAATTAAATCGGCTAAGCGATGTACATCCGTCGTGGAAGCCACTGAAGCCACGAGCTCTGGCGCCAACTTTTTATTAAACTTGGCATATTGTTCAAATTGCTCTGTGATGGTGCGACGCATGGCCTCAAGATCAGGGCGCTCCTCTTCGTCGGGTAGCACCGGTAGGGCATCAGCCGCAAAAAAACTCTGACTATCGTCAATCGATTGCAAATGCGCACGTTGAATCCCCTCAACCAAGACTTTTAGCGTACCGTCAGGTAATTTCAATAGCTGCAATACATTAGCAATCACGCCCATCTGATAAATATCATCGGGGCCTGGCTCATCCTGATTGGCAGACTTTTGAGCCACCAACACTATACGCTTATCCGTATGTGCCACCGACTCCTCTAAGGCTGCAATTGAACGCGAGCGACCAACAAATAGTGGGATCACCATGTGTGGAAAAATCACCACATCGCGCAATGGCAACAAAGGCAAGGTAATTGGTGACTCGGGTAATAAATTAGTATTTGACATATATTCCTGTCCCATCAAAAGACTATTATTCAGACATAATGGGGCTTAAACATGAAAGTTCAAGCCCCAAACTGCGTTTGTCAAACAAATTTTAAAAAACTTGTAATATGCTATCGCTACGATACATCAGAGATTGAGCTAGCTACATCGTCAGCGGCGACTAGATTACGTTGCCCCTTAACCAATATTGGCTTAGCCAAACCTGCCACGGCCTCCTCAGTCAAGATGACTTTGGCAATTTCTTGATAAGACGGTAAGTCAAACATCACATCCAACAGGCTATTTTCAACAATAGAGCGTAGACCACGAGCGCCTGTCTTGCGCTCAATCGCACGCTTAGCAATGGCAGTCAACGCTTCATCCGTCACTTCAAGCTCAACACCCTCCATTGCGAAAAGATGCTGATACTGCTTGATAATGGCGTTTTTAGGACGCGTTAAAATCTGTACTAAGGCGTCTTCATCCAATTCCTGTAAGGCAGCAATCACCGGTAAACGACCCACCAACTCAGGAATCAAGCCAAACTTGATGATATCGCTAGGCTCAACTAACTGGAATAACTCACCGGTCGCACGCTCTTCCTTAGCGTGAACAGCCGCCCCAAAACCAATACCAGACTCCTCGGTACGATTCTGAATCACCCGATCAAGACCATCAAAGGCACCACCAACGATAAATAGGATATTAGTCGTATCGACTTGAATAAAGTCCTGATTAGGATGTTTTCGTCCACCCTGCGGTGGTACCGAAGCAACCGTACCCTCAATCAGTTTAAGTAAGGCTTGTTGTACCCCCTCACCTGAGACATCACGCGTGATGGAAGGATTTTCAGACTTACGTGTAATCTTATCGATCTCATCAATGTAAACAATCGCCCGCTCTGCTTTTTCCACATCATAGTCGCAATTTTGTAAGAGCTTGGTGATGATATTTTCCACATCCTCACCCACATAGCCTGCCTCGGTCAAGGTGGTCGCATCAGCCATCACAAAAGGCACATCCAACAAGCGTGAAATGGTTTGAGCTAATAAGGTCTTACCTGATCCGGTAGGTCCAATCAAGAAAATATTACTCTTAGCCAATTCGACCTCATCCTCGGTGCGATTCTGCTGATGACGAATCCGCTTATAATGGTTATAAACTGCGACTGCCAAATTACGCTTAGGCTTGTCCTGACCAATCACGTACTGATCAAGATGGGCCTTAATCTCTTGCGGCGTTGGTAACTCCTTTGCCATATCATCATGGACCGTCTGACGTACCGAATCAGCGATTAAATCGCTACTCATTGAGATACACTCGTCACAAATATAAGAGTTATTAATGCCTTTGATAAGGTGCCTAACCTCATCTGCACCTTTACCGCAAAAAGAACACTTCACATGCTTATCCGAAGATGAGCCACTTCTAGTCATAATCTATCTACTTAAAAAATCGTGCCAAAAAACTACTCGCGCTTAAGCAACACTTTATCCACAATACCAAATTGCTTGGCCTGCTCGGGATCCATGTAGTGATCGCGCTCGGTATGCTCACGAATCACTTCAATCGACTGACCGCTATGCTTAGCCAATAAAGCGTTCAAACGATCGCGTAGACTTAAGATCTCACGCGCCTGAATATCAATATCAGTGGCCTGACCCTGCGCACCACCTAAGGGCTGGTGAATCATAATCCGTGAATTCGGTAGGCTGTAACGCTTACCGGCGGCGCCTGCATTTAGCAAAAAAGCACCCATACTAGCCGCTAAACCAGTACACATCGTGGATACATCGGGCTTGATAAACTGCATCGTATCGTAAATGGCTAAGCCGGCATACACCCCACCACCCGGTGAGTTGATGTAGAGCGAAATATCCTTGTTAGGATTTTCAGACTCAAGAAATAATAACTGCGCCACCACTAGGTTGGCTGTTTGATCATTGACTGGGCCGACCATAAAGACGACACGCTCTTTAAGTAATCGTGAATAGATATCATAAGAGCGCTCACCGCGACCCGACTGCTCCACCACCATGGGGATATAGCCGAGTCCGTGCGGACGCACGGACTCATCACCATGAATGGAAGCATAAAAATCAGTAAACTGACGATTCATTAAGCTTGTCCCATTAACTCTTTAAAAGGCACCTCTTCCTCGGTGACTTTAGCTTTAGATAAGATGAAATCGATCATATTATCCTCAAGCACTAAGGCCTCTAAACCAGCACGCTGCTTTTGGTCGCTCAGGTAGTAGGCAACAACCTCTTCAGGTTTTTCATAGTTTTGAGCAAACTCTTCAATGCGTGCACGCACCTGTTCAGCGGTTGCTTGTAGTTTTTCCTGCTCAACAATTTCAGCGACTAATAGACCTAAACGCACACGACGCTCAGCTTCAGGCTTAAAGGTTTCAGTAGGAATCTGAGAGAAATCAAAGTCCTTCATGCCTTGAGCAGCGAACTCCTCACGTAAACTGTTTATACGCTCATTAATCTCATTATTCACCAAGGCAGTCGGCACTTCAAAATCAGTGGCATTAACTAAAGCGTCTAGTACATTAGACTTGGTGCGCTGTAATAAGCGGTTATCGCCCTCACGCTTGATATTGGCAAGAATTTCTTCGCGTAGCTTGGCCACATCGCCGTCTTCTTGACCTAAAGACTTAGCAAAGTCGGCATCTACCTCAGGCAACTCAGGCACAGCCACTTCCTTAACCTTAAGCGTAAACTCAGCAGTCTTACCAGCGACTTCCTGACCCTGATAATCCTCGGGGAAGTTTAATTCAAAAGTCTTTTCCTCACCCGCTTTAAGACCCTTGGCCGCTTCTTCAAACTCTGGCAACATCATGCCACGACCTAAGACAAAATTAAAGTCCTCAGCCTTGCCACCTTGGAACTCTTCGCCATCAATTTTACCGACGAAATCCACTAATAAGCGATCGCCATCCTGCGCAGCACGACCCTCTTCCGGCTTGTACTCAGCACGTTGCTCACGCAAAATAGCTAAGGTGTCTTCAAGCTGCTGCTCGCCGATGTCACTGGTGTACTTAGTCACTTCAAGTGTGCCTAAATCAGGGATCTCAACCGTTGGGAACACTTCGAACTTAGCGGTAAAAGCTAACTTACCGTCTTCTTTTTCAGCTTCGCTATCAACAATCTCAGGGAAACCGGCAACACGTAGATCGGTCTCTTTAATCACGCGATCAAACTCTTCACCAACGCGTCTATTAATCACATCATAACGGATACTTGGACCGTGTGAACGCTCAACCACCGCTAAAGGCGCTTTGCCAGGACGGAATCCATCGACTTTGACCTTACGGGCTACTTTTTGTAATTCCTGTTTTACTTCAGCCTCAATAGCATCAAGTGATAACACGAGATCAACTTGACGAGCTAGGCCTTCAAGAGTTTGAACTTCCATTGTATTTCAACCTTTAATTTTATGGTTTGATGAGATATTTATAAAATTTTAACCCTATATTCTACCTTGTAAACGCATGAAAGGGCTACAAATCTCACACTAACTGTCTAAAACATCCGCTATCGGCTAAGCAATCGCCGCTACGCATCACTAGAAGCGCATGCCGCCCCCAATGCCAACACCGATACCACTATTGCTGCTACCACCAATGCCTACGCCGCCACCGATACCCACGCCTGTGCCTGAGCTGCTGCAGGCACTAAGCAGTAAAAGACTGGCTAGCAATACATACTTAATAAACTTCATTTTATTCTCCAGATAAAATAAACGTTCGAACTCGCTCAAACACGATAAGTATTGATTTTTACCATGGCGATGAATGCAACATTGTAATTTTCTGTGTAAAATGCAGGTAGGCTGAGTGCAGGATTGATAGCCTAGGCTGAATCACTGCGCCACCCATTGCTTATTATATATTGTAGTGCTTATCTACTTATCAATAGACATATCAATACTGACCACACATTTTATAAAGATATAGGAGTTTTTATGAGTGAAAATCAAGTAGACCCTACACCAGCTGCTGAGGCATCGACTGAGCCACAGGATTTGCTGCAAGCAGCACCTAAAAAGACTTTATTCAGCAGCGGCACCTTTGTGATTGCGCTGATTGTTTTTTCTTTATTTATTACCTTAATTACTTGGTCAGTGAGCTTTTTATCCATGTTCTTCGGAGCAATTGGTGCCCTGATTATGGCGGCTAAGAACTGCCTCTGCCAGGATAGTGAGCTGCGATTTGCCGAGATGGATGGCGCTTGCTGCCGCCTCAGTGATGAAAACTTTGCCTATCTAGCCTTACGTGCCGTGATTGGTATGTTGACGGGTACCGCCTTGTATTTAATTGCTTTTCAAAATGTGGCCGCCCCTTGGGCTGCGATTGCTGCTTTAAGTATGTTTGGCGGTTTAATCTTTGATCGTCTGCTATTCGGTCGCAAATAAATTGCTGTTTCAAAGCACACTAGCCGATTATCAAGACTCGAATTTTGGGTCAATGATAATCGGCTTTATGATGCCCATCACTAATTGATAATAATTGGCGTCTCTTGTTGCTTGACATGATCCGGCACCAATTCAATCGGCTTTGAGGGTAACTCAATTTGCTTCAGTTCAGAGCCTTTGTCCTCTTTAGTATCACTTTGTGGCCTTGCCGGTATGGTCGGTGTCGAATCAGACTCTAGCATCTGAGTCTTGGTCTCACTTGCTTTAGACTGCTCAATCGGCACCCCATCAATATGAATCTCATCCAGTGTACCGCCCACCTTAAAGCGCTGAGTTAAACCCTGTTCTAAGGGACTTCGTAAAAGCCATTGTGATAAAAATGCCGCCACACCAACAGCCGGATTAACTAGGACCCCAGTTAACACGGCAGCACCACTAATATCCAGATGCGGTACCGCCACCACATCCAAATCAATGACTTTACTCGCTAAATTACCCTGTCCTTGCGCCACAATGGCGAGGAGCGGACTATCCAGTCTAAAGTCGGGCAACCATAAGACACCGTTTTTTAGCCCCAGATGAAAGCGTAAATAGCTGTAATTAATGGCATTTTTCCCCTCGGAACTAAATATCTTATGCAACTCGGGTAGCTTACTTAAGGCCTGCAATGATAGTAAGGACAAAATTCGCGTTGCACCATTGCTAACATGATTAATATGGCCATCACGCAATACGCCTAGCACATTTAATTCCATCTGCTCAGTCTCAAAATTCAGGACGTCGCGAACGGTTGCGCTCCCTTGAATATCCCCATGACCCGTGAGTAACTCCTCACCAGGCGCAAAAGCCTTAAATACAGCACCGGTATTTAAGGCATTGATATTAAAGTTAATATCCGCATTGAGTCTGTCTTTGACTTGACGCAAATAGGCTGCCCCAAAAAGATGCGCCTCCTGATCTTGAACAGCTAATTTATCTAGACGCCAATTGCGTGTATCCTCTGCCTCACCTTGAGCCTCAATATTCCTAAAATGATATTGATAAAAAGCTAGGTCCTTAATGTTTAAATGTAAACTATTAAGCCTCCAAGGACTATCAGCTGAGCTTTTAATGGGGCTATTGCTACTCGCCGTCTCATCCACTGGCGAGGGGGCTTGCTCATTTAAACGCCAATGCAAGTGCTGAATATCCGCCCTCACATCATAAGCACCCTTAGCCGTGCTACTTTCTTGAAGCTGTAGCTGCCCCGTGATGGTGGGACCTGATAAGGATAAGGGTAAATGTTTAACACTTTTTAGCTGACTGCTCACACGCACCTCAGGCAGTGTCAATCCACCCACGAGCAGCTCCTTTGCCCGCACATCAAAGCCACTAAGGACAGGCTCGCTGCCACCACTATCAGCAAAACCAAAGCGTTTAATCCAATCGCTTAGCGCGTCCACATCGACTGTATCAACGCTACCATGCAAATGCAAGCCACGCTCCGGCAATACCGGCGCTTCACTAAAGCCAAGGGCACCCCGGCTAAATGCTAAACCCTGACGGTTATCACTAAAAAACTCACTGCTTAGCTGCAATGCTTTTTTATCATAATCCGCACTGATACGATCAATAAACTGATTGGCAGCCTGAGCCGGACGACGTTGCCACTGCACCACTAAGGGCGCTGCACGGCTTGCCGCTTTTACATACACCTTAGGATAGTCAATGGCTAAGCCGACTAAATCGCTAGTCAGCTTCGCATCAAAAGCCTCCTTATCTAAAAATTGCAATCTAAATTCATAGGGCGTCAAACCCTTAAGCTGACGTAGGCCTGGCAATGAATAGTAATCATAAATCCCTTCACCACTCAATTGCCCACGCATCGTAAACGCATGACCAACACGACCGATATCACCACTCAATTGCACCGGACCACCCAACAATTGCGCGTTGACATTATCGACGCTCAAATAGCGTTCATTAAAGGATAAGCGTCCGTTCATTGCCGTCGCCTTTGGAAAAGCCGGTGTGAATCTAAAGCTAGCGTCCTGTGCGATTAGCGTACCCTCAATCGTGGCACTGTCCATCGCCTTGAATGGAATGCCTAGCTGCAAAGAGGCGCGCAGCTCACCCGTGGCCTCACTTTCATCTAAGGCATGATTCAATAAGGCACTGAGTGGCGTTTCCTTCATCAGCGCCAAAAATTGCTCAGCCGAACTCTCTGCAACCGCTGTGATTTGCAAGTTTGTGTCTGCTTCAAGGGAGTCAATCGTCGCGTGCAAATTATCATAGACAATGCTTTTCTCAGCAGCTGAATTATTCATCCAGCCACGATTCGCATCAATCACCATGCGATCATTTAAGAACTGAAAGGTACCCTGCTCCATATGCAGCACCGGCCATTTATCCCCTGTGGCTTGATGGTCAAAGTCCAGTGACATATCCTTAAAATGCGCAATAATGCGATTGACACCAGACTGTGGATAGCGTCCATAGGGATAGTGGTCGGCTAAACCATCAATTTCAAAATTGCCATGTTCCAAGGTACCATTAAGAAAAGCCCCATCTAACCAATCCAAGGCATCCGCCCCAATCACGATAGGGAGTAAACGTGGCAAATAAGCTGCCTGCAGCTGCTGAATATCACCTGATAGCTGTAGATGCCCACTGGCGTGATCTGGCACTGCATGCCAACTACCTTGTGCTTTTAGCTGCACATTTGGATCGTCCACCCGTAGTGCCTGCACGGACAAGACGGGTAAGGCTGCATCATCCAATTCATAGGCGCCATTGATACTGACTTGCGCTAATTCAAACTCATGGCGAAAATAATCCCTCGCATGCACCCGAGCATCTTCCAACCGGGCCTGAAAATGCAGAGGTGCATGTTGATGCCCCTGTCCACTCACAGCGGCTAAGGCATCCGCAACCTCACCACGTAGACTCAGGTCAAGCCCTTTAAACTGGGCTTGGGGCATGACAAAATCGCTTAATTGCACGGCGCTCTCAAAACGCTCCCAAAACCCCTGATGCAATTGCGCCTTGAGATCAAATTGGCGCACCACTAGCTGCTCAATTTGATACTGTGCCATTGCCATTGGTAATAATTGATCAGGCACGATGTCACGTGCATGCACACTTAAATGGCCTGATACCGCACGGTTTTTCTGCACTTCAAAGTCATGATAATCAATCAGACTATCGATAATAATGTCATGCTCAGATACCCTATCCGCATGTAGCACAAGCTCGCTTTTAATGCGCTGATTCTCTATCGTTAGCTGCGCTTTTTTCAATAACAGCTCAAAATCAAAGGCCGCATTTTCAGTAGAAGCATCACGCACGCTGAGCCTTAAATTCTCAATCGAGAGCTTTTTTAGCCATTTAAACAGTTTATCCCGCTCTAATAAATCAATTTGCTCACTAAAATCCTGGGTGAGAAAATTACTCAGTGCTGCAATAAAGGTCGCACTATCAGGCGCCTCCGTATCATGCGCCCGCTCGGGCAACTTACTAAAGCTAACATCACTCATTGGCAAACGATGCTGCCCTACCCACACATCACCTGTGCCATCAATAAATACCGGTAGCTGAGAATTACTCAGGCTAACACTAAGCAATTCACCTTGCCAAAATCTAAGTCCCAGCGCCAGACTCAGTCGCAGCTCCTCTGCCCAAGCGGGAGGCAATGCCTGGGTAGTATGCGCTTTAACGGGATTACGAAAATGGATATCACTCAGTATTAATTGCGGCTGTATCCCATCCCAACTCAAAGAGATGCCGCCAAACTCAATCGGCATGCCACTATGCTTTTGCACCATCGCTTGAATCGGCTCCCGCCATTGATCTAGACGTGGTGTAACATAGCCAACTAGGACGATGCTGATAAGCAACAAAAGCCCAATCAGGATGCCAAGTAGATAGGTAGTAAAACGTAA
Organism: Oligella sp. HMSC09E12; assembly: GCF_001808505.1. Lineage (NCBI taxonomy): Bacteria > Pseudomonadati > Pseudomonadota > Betaproteobacteria > Burkholderiales > Alcaligenaceae > Oligella > Oligella sp. HMSC09E12. The sequence goes on along the minus strand of NZ_KV793587.1, from coordinate 40,607 downwards.
TACGCTGGAAAAAGCCCGCTTCAAAACTAACTCTTAAGTGCCAAGATAATTTAATGAGAACGCCAATCATACTGCAGATTGCCGTAAAGCTTAATATTATATGCTAGTGAGATTCGATTTAAAGAAGCATTGCTATGAGCCTAGAGCAAAATAATCCGTATGATTTCATCAATAATGCCGCTAGCTGGTCACAATACCTAGCCAATCGTTTAAACGCCGAAAAGGGTTTCGGCGAACGTTTAGCCCAGGATATTCAAACGCCACTCTGCGCTGAAACTGTTGATAATTACTTAAAAGCAGCGTTTTCTGAGCTGCAAACATTGACTGAAAATGAGTTTCAGCAATTAAAGCATAGCGATCTTCGTGAGCTAAAGGAGCATGCAAAGGTTGCGGAGCTGCTGTCTATTGATAACTGCAAACTCGTTTTGCGCCAGGTGCGCAAGCGCGTTTTTTGCGCCCTTGCGGTACGTGATATTTGCCACCTAGCACCGCTTGAAGAGGTGCTAAGTACAATAAGTTACTTTGCCGATGTCGCCGTGCAAATGGCTTATCGTGCCGCCATGCTGCAATTGATTACGCGTCACGGCATACCCTTTGATCCCAAACGTAATGAAGCCGTGGAGATGCTAATTATCGGCATGGGCAAACTGGGTGGTAAGGAATTAAATGTCTCCTCGGATATTGATTTAATCATGCTCTACCCGCTTGAAGGTCAGACCCTGGCAAGCGCAGAGAAACGCGCCATTAGTCATCATGAATTCTTTAGCAAAGTCACCCAGCGCATTGCCAACATCCTCTCGGATCACACGGCTGAGGGCTATGTCTTTCGCTGTGACTTACGGCTACGACCTGATGGCGACGGTAGTGCTTTGGCCTGGAGTTTAGAGGCACTCAGTAGTTACTTAGTGAAACAAGGTCGTGAGTGGGAGCGCTATGCCTGGTTAAAGGCGCGTGCTATCCCGCTCAAAGCCTTTAAGAATAGCCGCGAGCAGCATTATATTCAGCAGTTTTTAAGCATCCAATCACCCTTTGTGTTCAGAAAATACTTTGATTTTGATACCTTGGCGGCATTACGTAGCTTGCGCGAACAGATTCGTGAGGATTGGCATCAACGCAACAATGGCCGAGCCCTGCTTGGAAACCAAGACAATATCAAATTAGGTGAAGGCGGCATTCGTGAAATTGAGTTTATTGTGCAATTGGCACAATTAGTACGTGGTGGGCAAATGCCCTCGCTGAGACAAGCAAGCTTTTTTAAGGCATTGGAAGCCGAGCTACAAGCGGGCATTATTGACGAGGATGAAAAGCAGCTGTTGGACGAGGTCTATCGCTTTTTTAGACGCATTGAACATTTATTGCAGTACAAAGCCGATCAGCAAACCCACCTCCTCCCGCAAGGTGCCGAGGAGCTCAGTCAGTTAGCAGCGCTATTTGATTTAAGCTTAAATGAGTTTAACAGCAAGCTACAACACTACCGTGCTGAGGTGAGCCGCATTTTCAAAGCCGCCTTTAGGCTCGTGGGGGTGGATAAGGACACGCCAAGCGCCAGTGCTAACGAAACAAGCCAAGGTCCAACAACGGACCATCCTAGCGCCCCTAAGATCCTCGCAAGCCAAGCTGAACTCACGGCAACCGAGCAACAAGCCTTCGCTCGTACCTTTGAGGATATTGCCTTTATCACGGCCATTGAGCCCATGCTCACTAGCTTACAGCAAAGCTACCGCATCAAAAATCTCAACCAACCAGCTAAACATCGCTTAGACTCATTAATTCCCAAAATGATTCAAGCGGTGCACCAAGCCAAACAACCGTTAAATACCTTTTCTCGCCTGATGGATTTAATCGAAAATGTAGTGCAGCGCAGCTCCTATATGGCCTTACTCGATGAGTACCCCGAAGTACTCGGGCGAATTATCCGCATGCTCGATACCAGTCCTTGGATTGCCGACTATATCACCCGCCACCCGATTGTGCTGGATAAGCTAATTGACTGGCAAGAGCTGTTACAACCGATTGATATTGATAGCATCATGCAGCAACTGCGATTAGATTTAGATGCGAGCGTGTTGGAGGACGGTAGTCCGGATATGGAGCTGCAGATGAATCTGATGCGTGATCTGAAAAAACAGGTCACCTTCCAACTGCTGGCGCAAGATCTTGAAGGCATTATTACAGTAGAGCATTTGGCGGATATTCTATCATTATTGGCCGATAATTTATTGGCCGAAAGCATGCGCCGGGTCTGGCCTCTGGTATGCCAACGTTATGACAACAGCTGCATGCCGGCGCAACCAAAATTTGCCATTATTTCCTATGGTCGCTTAGGCGGCAAGGAGTTAGGCTATGTGTCCGATCTTGATTTAGTGTTTTTATTCGATGATGCCTCGGTGCAAGGGATAGAAATATACACGCGCTTTGCACGGCGCTTAACCAATTGGCTCAGTACCATGACCTCCTCCGGCCGTCTCTATGATATTGATACGCGCCTCAGACCGGATGGCAATGCTGGCTTGTTAGCGGTGTCGATTGATGGTTTTGAAAACTATCAACTGCACTCGGCTTGGTTATGGGAGCATCAGGCGCTTACCCGCGCTCGTTTTACTGCCGGTGATGCGAGTATCGGGCAACGATTTGAAGCGATTAGGCAATCCATCTTGCTACGCCAGCGCGACTTAGCTACACTTAAGCAAGGTATTGTCGATATGCGGCAACGTATCCATGAGGGCTACCCTAACCACAGTGCTTTTTTTGATCTGAAGCACGACCAAGGCGGTATGGTGGATATTGAGTTTATCACGCAATATATTGTGCTTGCCTATAGTCACCGCTACCCCGACTTAACTAGAAACTTGGGTAATATTGCCTTACTCAAAATGGCTGGTAATTACGGTCTATTACCTGAGCCTTTGGCCCATCAGGTTGCGGATATTTATCGTGTTTATCGTGCCAAGCAGCATAGCCTGCGCTTACAAGGCGATGAGCGTGCCCGTACCGCCCCACAATCTATGCAAAATGAACGTCAAGCCGTTCGTGAGCTTTGGGAGCATGTCTTTCCAGAAGCTCAAACCTTACATCGGAGTGAATTCTAATGACTAACAGCAATCGCCCGCGTTTGGACGATAAGATTATCGCTAAACCGGAATTACCCGCCACCCCACGCGTCACGGAGATTGAACGTCCCAAATTAGCCTTACCCAAGGGGCGTCACAAGGTTCTGCTACATTCCTGCTGCGCTCCTTGTTCGGGCGAGGTGATGGAGGCCATGTTAGCCTCGGGTATTGATTACAGCATTTATTTTTATAATCCTAATATTCATCCTAAGCGTGAGTATGAGATTCGCAAGGAGGAAAATATCCGTTTTGCCCAAGCGCATGGCATTGATTTTATAGATGCCGATTACGATACGGATAATTGGTTCGAGCGTGTTAAGGGGATGGAGTGGGAGCCAGAGCGCGGCATTCGCTGCACGGAGTGTTTTGATATGCGCTTTGAGCGTACTGCTCTCTATGCCGCTGAAAATGGCTTTGATACGATCACTAGCTCACTCGGCATTTCGCGCTGGAAAAATATGCAGCAGATTAATGACTGCGGTCAACGTGCTGCTGCCCGTTATCCCGAGCTCATTTATTGGACCTATAACTGGCGTAAAGGGGGTGGTTCAGCGCGTATGATTGAAATCAGTAAACGGGAAGAATTTTATCAGCAGGAATATTGTGGCTGTATTTACTCGCTACGAGATACTAACCACCATCGACGCCAAAACGGTCGAGAAAAAATTGAGATCGGCGTTAAGTTTTACAGCCACGACGATCTCAAACAGGAAGAAAATCGCTAATTAGCGGGCACAGCATCTGCTGTGGCCGCATTCGATTGAGCTGCGCCTGATGCTGGCGCAGCGGTTGAGGGGGCCGTGCGATGTTCACTTGTTGGCGTTGCATTTGCGCCTGAGCTAGCCGTATCAGCACTAGAAGCTGTGGGCGTAGACGCTTTGGTGGCCTCAATTGCCCGTTGATCGGCCTTACTCACATCGGGTGTGGTGATAAAGCCCAAGCGCTTAACACCGGTGTTTCTGGCAGTAGCCATCACTTGAGCAATGTGCTCATAAAACACCTCACCATCAGCGCGAATGCGCAGATTGATGGTTTTTTCCTCTTGCTCCTTGACCAATTGCGTCATTTTTTCGCTTAACTGATCCATATCAAGCGGCTCATTATTCCAATACATTTCACCGCTCGCCTTAATCGCTAAATCAATGCTTTCTGGATCCTGTTCTGCAGGTTGGCTACTAACACGTGGCACATCAATTTTAATAGCATGTGTTAATAAAGGCGCCGTAATCATAAAGATGATTAACAGCACCAACATCACATCAATCAAGGGAATCATATTGATTTCCGAGACAGTACCCATTTGTTGGCGATTCGAACTAAAGCCTCCGAATGATGACATGAGCTATTCCTTTATAGATTGAGGCTGAGTCTGTACCGGTGTGGCCACAGCTTTTGACACAGTTAAGCTATCCGTCGTTTGAATGGTGGCGCCCGTAGAAACAAAGGCAAACACATCGTGTGCAAAGCTATCAATTTTGGACAGCATGACACGGTTTCTACGCACAAAAGCATTCAAAGCCAACACCGCTGGAATGGCCACCGCCAAACCTAAACCGGTCATAATCAAAGCCTCACCCACCGGCCCAGCTACCTCGTTAATATTGACCCCATCCGACATCCCGATATTAATTAAGGCATGATAAACACCCCAAACCGTACCGAATAAACCGATAAAGGGCGAGGTCGCACCGATCGAAGCCATCACGGTCAAACCATTTTCCATACGAGCCGTTTCCTCATCAATCACACGGCGCATATTGCGAATCGTAAAATCTGCACTGCTACCGATATCCGATAAGCGTGAACCGCCGTATTGCTGATGATAATGACTGGCCTTAATCGCATGGTGAGCTAAACGTCCAAAGGGATTGTTATAGCCGTTTTGTTCAAGATCAGCGGCCACTTCATCGAGTGATTTGGCGTTCCAAAAGCGCTTTAAAAAACGCTTACTACGAATACTCTGAATTCGATTGGAGATACCCTTTACAAAAATCAAATACCACGTCAGCATAGACATCAAACACAAAATCACAAAAAGCGTCTTGCCGACAACATCACTTTGCTCTACAAAATGCAGCATATTCTGTTGAGTGGTTAGCTGTTCAGCTGCCTTAGCCGTAGCTTCCGTACTTGCCTGCGCTGCCGGCTCCGCAATTTGATTTAAAATGGTTTTGACTAGGTTCATAATTTGCACTTCAAAATTAAATAAAAAGAAAAACTATCTCACTTGAATATTAATGGTGAAATCACCCCGTGCCTTACGCGCCACACCATTGACCACATGTGGCTTAAAGGCTAGTTGTTGACGCAATTGACGCAATAGATCACGATTTAAACGAGGATTACCGCCCGATAAAATATTGACATCCATCAGCCGCCCTTTCTCGTCCACCGTCACCCGCACACGAATTGCTACCGTTTGCCCACGGGCAAAGCCATGACTACTGTCCACCCGCAAGTTTGGACGACGCGCAAAATTCAAAGCCGAGACATTAACTGCTTGACCACTCACGGGGGCGGCCGGTTTCGCATTAGGCTGACCGGTGGGTGTGCCGAATGGTTTCGTCGTCTTCGTTAACGACTTAAATTGTTGTGGTGCTTGAGGCTTGGGCTGTGGTTTAGGCCGCTCCACTGCTTTAGGTTTTGGTTTCGGTTTCGGTTTTGGTTTCGGCTTGGGCTCAACAATGGGTTCCGGTTCCGGTTCGGGTTCGTGTTCCGGCTCAGGCTCAGGCTCAGGTTCGGGTTCCGGCTCAGGTTCGGGTTCCGGCTCAGGCTCCGGTTCTGGTTCCGGTTCAGGCTCCGGTTCCGGTTCTGGTTCTTCCAACTGCTCACCTAAAGGTATTGGCGCCTCTGGCTCAAAGAATGCGACCTCTACAATCTCCTCCTGCCCTTTGGGCTCGGGGACATTGAAAGCATAACTATAACTAATCAAGGAATAAACACCAGCAAATAAAGCGCCCACGCAAACAGCACTTAATAGGCGGATTTTCCAAGTTGATTCAGGGTAAATATAATTCGATTCCGGATGCACTTTTTTCTAAAGATACTCTTTAAACAAGCAAAGCTCAGGGCTGCTTATCATCATTCCAAACAAATGAAATGATAACAATTATCATTTATAGTGTCTAGTGCAATCATCGTCTATCCTGTTATTAGATCCAAAATAAAACACCCAGCTCAGATTAAATCCAAGCTGGGTGTGAAATAAGCAGCCCTAATAAAGGCTATCGACTAGGCTATCGTACTAGGCAATCAGCGAAGCGACTACTTAGCGACTGGGGTCACCTCTTTGGCCTGAGGGCCTTTAGGGCCATCAGCCACGACAAAACTAACTTCCTGATTTTCCTCTAAGGTACGGTAACCCTCGGTATCAATATCCGTGTGATGTACAAATAAATCCTGACCACCTGAAGCCGGTTTAATAAAACCAAAACCCTTTTGATTGTTAAACCACTTAACAACGCCGTTTTCTTTAGACATGTATAACTCTCGTAAAACTAAAAAACAAAATGAATTCTAACTTACTAAAATGACGTTAATATGACTAGACGGCAAAAGTAATTCAGAAGTCCATAATAGTGTACCTTAACTCCCTATCTTGTGAATACAAAAAAACCCTTAATAATTTACTATTAAGGGTTTTCCTGATTACGTATTTGTCTTAAATCAAATACATATAGCCTTAAGCCTTATTAAACACAAGCTCACCGTCTTTGGCATCAACCACAATCACATCTTTTTCAGCAAATTTACCTTCAAGAATCAACTTAGACAGTGGATTCTCAACCTTTTGCTGTATTGCACGTTTTAACGGTCTAGCACCAAACACCGGATCAAAACCAGCCTCCGCCAATACCGCTAAAGCAGCATCCGTGATCTGCAGATCCATTTCCATGGCTTGAACTCGTTCAACCAAACGATCAATCTGAATTTTAGCAATGGCTTGGATATTTTTCTGATCCAGTGAGTGGAACACCACCACCTCATCAATACGGTTTAGGAACTCTGGACGGAAAGACTGCTTAACCTCTTCCCATACCACCGCTTTAACCGCATCATAAGGCTCATCCTGCATGCGTTGAATATGCTCCGAACCAAGGTTGGAGGTCATGATGATAACGGTATTTCTAAAGCTCACCGTACGACCCTGACCGTCGGTCAAGCGACCATCATCCAACACTTGCAAGAGCACGTTAAAGACGTCTGGATGTGCTTTTTCAACCTCATCCAACAGCACCACGCTATAAGGCTTACGACGTACTGCTTCAGTTAAATAACCACCCTCTTCATAGCCCACATAGCCCGGAGGCGCACCGATTAAACGAGCCACGGAGTGTTTTTCCATAAACTCACTCATATCGATACGAATCATATGATCGTCCGAGTCAAATAAGAAATTAGCCAAGCTCTTCGTAAGCTCGGTTTTACCCACACCGGTAGGTCCTAGGAATAAGAAAGAACCATAAGGGCGATTCGGATCGGATAAACCAGAACGAGAGCGACGAATCGCATCGGCAATCAGATTAACTGCTTCATTCTGACCAACCACACGTTGCTCTAATTTCTCTTCCATGCTGAGTAACTTGGCACGCTCACCCTGCATCATTTTAGAGACTGGAATACCGGTAGCCCGTGATACCACCTCAGCAATTTCTTCGGAACCAACCTCAGTCCGCAGTAAGCGCGGTTTTTCCTCTGATGCCACTGCTTCAGCCTCTTTCAGGCGATGTTCAAGTTTAGGTAGTAAGCTGTATTGAATTTCAGCCAACTTCTCGAACTCACCATTACGCTGGCATTCGGCCATTTCTGCACGCGCTTTTTCAATTTCCTCTTTAATCGACTGCGCACCTTGTACCGCCGCTTTCTCAGCTTTCCATACTTCTTCGTAGTCGTTATACTCACGCTGCAGTTGCTCTAACTCATCTTCGATATGCTTTAGACGGCGTTAGGAGGCATCATCCTCTTCCTTGCGCACTGCTTCACGCTCGATCTTCAATTGAATGATGCGACGATCAAGCTTATCCATCACCTCTGGTTTAGAGTCGATTTCCATACGGATGCGCGCCGCTGCCTCATCAATTAAGTCAATGGCTTTGTCCGGCAAGAAACGGTCGGAAATATAACGATGTGAAAGCTCAGCCGCCGCCACAATCGCTGGGTCAGTAATTAAGACCCCGTGATGCACTTCATAACGCTCTTTTAGACCGCGCAGAATCGCAATGGTCGACTCAACATCGGGCTCACCCACCAAGACCTTTTGGAAACGACGCTCCAAGGCCGCATCCTTTTCAATATACTGACGATACTCATCTAGCGTAGTTGCACCCACACAATGTAACTCACCACGTGCTAATGCAGGTTTTAGCATATTGCCCGCATCCATCGCACCTTCTGCCTTACCGGCACCCACCATGGTGTGCAATTCATCAATAAAGACGATATTTTGACCATCGTCTTGGGCTAGCTCCTTAAGCACCGCTTTGAGGCGCTCCTCAAACTCACCACGGAACTTAGCGCCAGCTAATAAAGCCGCCAAGTCCAAGGATAAGACACGCTTGCCACGCAAACTTTCTGGTACCTCATTATTCACAATACGCTGCGCCAAACCCTCGACAATGGCCGTTTTACCCACACCCGGCTCACCAATTAAGACCGGGTTATTTTTGCTGCGACGCTGGAGGATCTGGATAACGCGACGAATTTCATCATCACGCCCAATCACCGGATCGAGTTTACCTAGACGGGCACGTTCAGTTAAGTCTAAGGTATACTTTTTCAATGCCTCACGATTGGACTCGCCCTCGGCATCCGTGACATTTTCACCGCCACGCACATCATCAATGGCTTTGGCTAAGGCTGCCTTATTCATACCGGCGGCTTGTAACGCACGACCAGCAGGTCCTTTATCGTCAGCAAGGGCTAGTAAAAACAGCTCGCTTGCCACAAACTCATCGCCACGGTCTAAGGCCTCCTTATCCGTGCGATTAAGTAAATTATTTAAGTCTCTACTGATTTGTAGATTCGTATCGCCGCTTACCTGTGGTAGCTGGCTAATTTCTGTATCCAAGGCAGTGCGCAGACGATTCACTTGTACCCCAGCACGGGCCAATAAACTACTGGCTCCACTGTCAGGATCGGAAATAAGAGCCATCAACACATGCACTGGCTCGATATACGCATTGTCGTGGTGTACAGCAAGACTTTGAGCATCACCCAAAGCCTGTTGAAACTTAGTAGTTAATTTATCAAATCTCATAATGAATACACCTTCAAAAATAATTATCGGGAGCTAGGACCTATTTGTCTTAGTTACTACAAACTGTCGACTCCCTTGCTATGCTTAGTAGATAAGGTGAGCTTCTGTTTTTTCAAGGGCTTATCATGAGATTTTCAAAAGAATTTGCTAAACTGCAGATTCTAATTTTAGTCTTTACCACGGTACGATAATCACAGATTGTATGTATACCCCTTTACCAACGCCCCATTATGTTGTACTTGATACCTGCGTACTTATTTCCAATACCGTTAGAAAGCTGTTGATGCGTCTAGCCCAACATCAATGCATTGCACCAATCTGGGGTGAGTATATCGGCGAGGAGTGGCGGCGCAATATCCCAAAGATCTGGGATGTGAGTGAGGATTTTGCCGAGCGTGAGTGGAATTTTATGCAGCAGCAATTTCCTGAGGCCAATATGGGCGTGGTGCACGCCTATGAAAAGCACTTGCGCTACAGTGATAAAAAGGATCATCACGTCATTGCCTGCGGTCTATGTATGCAACAAAAAGCGCCGCAGCATATGATTTCCATTATTACTTGGAACCTAAGGGACTTTGCCCGACGGGAGATTCGCGAACTAGGCCTCTCTTTATACAGTCCCGATCAACTGCTGAGCATGCTCTGGCCCGAGCATAAGGCTCTGATGATGGATTTATTCGAGCTCTTTGCGATTGATGCGATGGAGGTCGCCAAGCCAGTACTGAGTGTGCCCGAGTTTCTTAAGCGTGAACGCTTATTTTCCCTCAAAAAGCTCTATGAGCTTGAACTTGAGCAGCAGGCACACCTCAATTAGCAGCTAGCCCGCCGGGCAATAGTCCGGATAGCGCGCCTCTGGATGCAATAAGGCTGCGCCTAGCGCCTGTATATCCTCTAGCGTCGCCTGCTTGTGCTGATTTTCAACCCAACGGCTCAATTGTCCGCAATGCATCCACGCAATGCGATCCCCCATGGCTAAAGCCTCGGACTGATGGTGCGTAACTAAAATGGCGGAGAGATTATTTTGCTTAAGAATATCGCGCACCTCCATGGCTAAACGCTCACGGGTGTCCACATCCAGATTAGAAAAGGCTTCATCTAAGAGCAATAATCTTGGTTTTGGCGCAATCGCCCGGGCCAAGGCCACTCGCTGCTGCTGCCCACCAGATAACTCATGCGGATAGCGCTTGATAAACCGGCTTAAACCAACCAACTCAAGCATTTCTTCCACGCGCGCCTTGGCGGCTTTTTTATCCCATTTATGTAGACCGAAACGAATATTACTTTCCACCGTAAGGTGCGGAAACAGCGCATAATCCTGAAACATCATGCCGATATGACGTTCTTCCGGCGCCAATAACCGCCCAGGTAGCGATAACACGCGCTCATCTAATAAAATACGACCCGCAGTAATTGGCTCAAAACCGGCAATGGCTCGTAAGACCGTGGTTTTACCACAACCGGAAGGTCCAAGCAGACAGACTATCTCACCTTGCTCCAAGCGCATACTAAAGTCATGCACTACACGATTGCTGGTATTTGCATTCGCATAAACAACATCAACGCTTTCTAAGCTTAATAAACTCATACTTAATCTTAATACTTAATCTTCTCTTGACTGCGGGCTAGGAAAATCACCGGAATCAATCCCACTGCCACAATTAATAAGGCAGCAATCACACCCTCTTCGTAGGTACCACGCGCCGCTTCGGCATACAGCCAAGTGGCTAAGGTTTCAAAATTCATGGGGCGCAGCAATAAGGTAATCGATAATTCCTTCATGGTATCGACAAAAACCAATACCGCACCCGTACCAATGGCCGGCTTTAATAGCGGCAAATGCACCAGCAAAAAGGTCTCTCTATAACTACGACCCAAATTACGCGCAGCGGTATCCAGTTGGGGTGGAATACGCTCATACCCAGCTTCTAAGGCACCGATGGTCATTGCCAAAAAACGTACCATATAAGCAATCACCAAACCGCTAATCCCACCCATAATATATAGCTGTGGCGGCAAACTAAAGAGCTTAGTCAACACACTTGCAAGTGCTGAATCGGCCCAAGCATACGGGCTTAATAAGCCGATAGCCAAGACCGTCCCAGGAATGGCATAGCCTAAACTGCCGATACGCGCAAAATGCTTTTTAAACTTAAAGCGAGGGTCCCGCATCACCCACACAATTAATAGGCCGACTAGCACCGTGATCACGGTCGCCACCAAGGATACGTAAACCGTATTCCATGCGCTCTTCCATAAATTCGCAGAAATCACTTGCCCCTGGGCTAAGCGCTTATAAGCTTCCCAAGACAAATACCATACCGGCGCAACAAAGCCTATGAGAATCGGCAACCAGCAATACAGCATCGCAGCCATCGCTTGCCATCCCTTAAGCTGACGTGGTTTAACAGTCGTCATACGCTGCGCATTACTATAGCGTTGACGCCGCCGCGCTTGTCGCTCAATATAAATTAACAACACCACCACCGACAGCATAATACAGGCAATTTGCGCTGCCCCACCCAAATTAGAACGAGCAACCCAGGTATTAAAAATCGATGTCGTCAGGGTTTGAATGCCTAAAAATTCTGACGCGCCAATGTCATTCAAGGTTTCTAATAAAGCCAGTACCACGCCGATCACAATCGCCGGTCGCGCCAATGGCAAAATCAAACGAAAAAAAGCTTGTCGCTGGTTACAACCTAACACCCGGGCAGCCTCGATTAAATTAACCGGCTGATTGATAAACATCGCCCGCGTCGTAAAATACACATAGGGATAGAGTGACATACTCATCACTAAAATCCCACCCCACATTGAACGCGCATCCGGAAGTCGGAATTGACGCGGTGAACTATAACCTAATAAGTCACGTATAAAGCCTTGAATTGGCCCTAAAGGATGCAATAAATCCACATAGGCAAAGGCCATAATATAGGCTGGTAAACTGAGCGGCAACAATAAGGCCCAAACGAGGATATTCCTTGTGGGAAAATGAAAGGCAGTGACCAACCATGAGGTAGTCGTGCCCACAATAGAGACCACCAAGGCTACCCCGCCCAATAAAATCAGGGTATTCTTAGTGGCTGCCGGCAACACATAACGCCAGAGATTAGCCCAGTGATCCACACCGGAGCTTATCGCATGCACAGCTAAGGCGGCAATGGGCAAAAAAACAATAAGCACAAAAAGAAGCGCAAGGATGGAACCCATACTCCAACCTTGCACCCTTTGTAGCTTGGCTTGATGACTAAACATGTGAACTTGTAAAACTCTCCAAGCTAGCTATTTTACATGAATATTACTGATCAAAACCAACTTTGTCAGCCAATTCACTTGCTTCTTGACGATGTTTAGCAATTTCTAGAATATGAATTTCATCGATTTTCAATGGACCGAAGCTTGCAACCACGGGATCCAACTCAACACCCGCACGCACTGGGTATTCATAATTACTCTTGGCGTACATTGATTGACCCTTTTCAGAAATCAGGAAATTCAATAATTTAATCGCATTATCATGGTTAGGCGCATTCTTAGCAATCGCTGCCCCCGTGATGTTGGCATGGGTGCCGTTAGATTTAGAGTTTTTGAAAGTAGGACGAATCACATTGATGGCTTCACCCCATTTATGCTGATCCGAACCCGCCTCCGCATTTTTCATACGACCGACGTAATAGGCATTACCAATTGCTAAATCACAAATGCCGGCTAAAATATCACGCGCTCCCTCACGATCACCGCCAGCAGCCTTGCGAGCTAAGTTATTTTTAACGCCTTTGAGCCACTCCTCAGCAGCCTCAACGCCGTCGTGAGCGATTTTAGCAGCGATTAAGCTGGTGTTATAGGGGTGTTGACCAGAGCGCGAGCAAACCTTACCCTTGTACTTAGGATCAGCCAAATCCTCATAGTTCATTTCTTTAAGATCTAAATCTTTAGCCACATAAACCACGCGATCACGTAGGGACAAAGCGTACCAATGCTTATTTGGATCCTTAAAGGCGGCAGGCACGTGCTCTTCTAAATCTGCCGAATCAATTGCCTGGGTTAAACCCGCATCCACCACGTCTAATAAACGACCGATATCCACTGTCATCAACACATCTGCTGGTGAATTGGCCCCCTCGGACTTAACGCGCTCGGTTAAACCGTCTTTAACAAACACCGTATTTGCTTTAATCCCGGTTTCTTTAGTGAATTCGTCGAGTAATGGCTGAATTAAGCCCGGCTCGCGCGTGGTGTAAATATTAACCTCATCAGCAGCTAAGGCATTAAAAGAAGCAACACCTAAAACGGCTGCGGCAAAAACAGAAGAAAACTTAAACATACACTCTCCATGTAAATGATAACTATTAGCAATTAGTTTTATGAATTATAAGGGAGCTAGTTAAATTTTCAAGCCTTTTAACTATAAATTTCCAAAAAAAATGACTGCCTCAGCAGTCACTAATATCATGGATTTAAACAAGGACATCACTCATCTGAATCTTTATCAGGCAAGAGCTGTACTAAATTCTCATTGTCTAGAATCATATTTAATTGCACCCGTGCTCTTTCTTCTAGCGCCTCGGTACCACCTCGCAGATCATCAATTTCCGCTTGCATCGCATTGTTGCGCGCTTCAAGGGCCTTATTATGCTGTAGCTGCGCCTCCAACTGCTGCTCTAATACATTGACCTGGGCATAGCCAAAGCCGCCCCAACGCAGGGGAATCTGTATTGCTAAACAAGCCAGCACAATGACTAAAAGCAGCAGTCTCATCGCTTAAATCGTATATTAATCAGCGCAATTACTTACGAATATTATAAAAAGCCTCTATCCCAGGATAAACAGCGACTTCGGCTAATTCCTCTTCAATTCGTAAGAGTTGATTGTACTTCGCCATACGATCCGAACGGCATAAAGAACCGGTCTTGATTTGCATGGCATTGCTACCTACCGCTAGGTCAGCGATGGTGGCATCTTCGGTCTCGCCCGAACGGTGCGAGATGACGGCGGTATAACCCGCACGTTTAGCCATTTCAATGGCTTCAAAGGTTTCAGTTAAAGTACCAATCTGATTGATTTTAATCAGAATAGAATTCGCCACACCTTGTTGGATGCCCTTTTTAAGGATTTTGGTATTGGTAACAAATAAATCGTCACCCACTAACTGAACCTTATCGCCCAGCTTTTCAGTAAGGATTTTCCAACCTTCCCAGTCATCCTCAGCCATACCATCTTCAATGGTGATGATTGGATATTTATCACACCAAGAAGCAAGTAAATTTGCGAATTCCTCAGAGCTAAGCGCAATATCACCCTCACCTGCTAAGTGATATTTACCGTCACGATAGAACTCAGAACTAGCGCAGTCTAAGCCAATCGCAATTTGTGAACCAGCTTCATAACCCGCCTTATCAATGGCTTGAAGAATTAACTGAATCGCCGCTTCGTGATTTTCAACGTTAGGCGCAAATCCGCCCTCATCACCTGTAGCAGTCGGCATGCCCTGATCATGAATCAAGCTTTTTAATGCATGAAATACCTCGGTCCCCATGCGGAGGGCTTCACGAAAACTCTCGGCACCCACCGGCAGAATCATGAACTCCTGCATATCGAGGTTATTATTGGCATGTGCGCCACCATTAATCACATTCATCATGGGTACTGGTAGGCTAAATAAGCCAGAGCCACCAAAGTAGCGATACAAGGATAAGCCCGCCTCTTCAGCCGCCGCTTTAGCCACAGCAATACTAACGGCTAAAATCGCATTGGCACCTAAACGTGACTTATTTTCTGTGCCGTCTAAATCAATTAAGGTGCGATCGATAAAGCTTTGCTCCTGCGCATCTAAGCCTAACAATACCTCAGAGATTTCAGTATTGATATACTCAACGGCTTTTAACACACCCTTGCCCAAGTAGCGACTTTTATCGCCATCGCGCAACTCATGCGCTTCCAGGGCACCGGTTGAAGCACCGGAGGGAACAGCAGCACGACCCATGGCCCCGGATTCTAGTAGTACATCACATTCAACGGTAGGATTGCCGCGAGAATCTAAAATTTCGCGACCAATAATATCGACAATTGCACTCATGAGATATCTTCCTGTTTAAATAAAAAAATCATTGCTAGCTAAGCAATTAGCTAAATTGTATTAAAGGCCAAAATCATCTTCCAGTAATGGCTGAGACTTCACTGTCTCATCTAACACCTTGAGGGTTTGCAGTAAGTCCCGCATTTTGCCAAGTGGTACGGCATTAGGGCCATCGGATAAGGCATGCACTGGGTCTGGATGGGTCTCCATAAATAAGCCGCTAATGCCTACGGCCACTGCTGCTCTAGCTAAGACCGGCACAAATTCGCGCTGACCGCCAGAAGAAGTACCCTGCCCACCCGGCAATTGTACCGAGTGCGTCGCATCAAAAACAACTGGGCAATCGGTTTGGCGCATTAAGGCAAGCGAACGCATATCGGAAACCAAGTTATTGTAGCCAAAACTAGCTCCTCGCTCGCAAACTAAGATATTCTTACCATCACCGCCAGCCTCAAGCGCAGCCTCACGCGCTTTATTGACCACTTGCAGCATATCTAATGGCGCTAAAAACTGCCCTTTTTTGATATTAACCGGCTTTAAGGTAGCCGCGCAGGCACGAATAAAATCCGTTTGACGACATAAAAAAGCTGGGGTCTGTAGCACATCCACCGCTTCCGCCACTGCAGCCACCTGAGATTGATCGTGCACATCGGTTAACACCGGTACCCCCAGGCTCTCACGTACTTGCGCCAAAATATCCAGGCCCTCGGCCATACCTAAGCCACGGAATGAAGCGCTGGAGCTTCGATTTGCCTTATCAAATGAGCTTTTAAAAATAAATGGGATTTGCAAGTCATCGGTGATTGCCTTTAATTCGGCAGCGATATCCATGATCATGGCTCGCGATTCAATCACGCAAGGACCAGCAATTAAGAAGAAGGGTTTATCTAAACCCACTTCATATCCTACTAAATTCATTTTTCACCCTTGGCCGCTAATGCAGCTTTGATATAACTCGTAAACAAAGGATGACCGGTACGTGGCTTCGAGGTAAACTCAGGATGGAACTGCACGCCTAAGAACCACGGATGGTCGGCTATCTCGATGATTTCAGGTAAGTTATCCTCAGGCGTACGCGCACTGATGATCAAACCGGCCTTTTCAAGCGGCTCGGCGTAGACATTATTTACCTCATAGCGGTGGCGATGGCGCTCATTCACCGTGTCACCGTAAATCTCGGCAGCTAAGGTGCCTGGCTTAACCGGACAAGACTGCAAGCCCTTACGCATGGTACCACCTAAATCACTCTTGGCATCACGTCTTTCGACATGACCCTCACGGTCCTGCCACTCGGTAATCAAGGCCACCACAGGATGGGCAGTTGAAGGATCAAGCTCGGTGCTATTGGCGCCACTAAAGCCCGCCACATGACGTGCGAATTCAATGGTTGCTAACTGCATACCCAAACAAATACCAAGATAAGGCACGCCATTTTCGCGAGCGTATTGAATCGCTTTGATCTTACCCTCGGTGCCGCGCTTACCGAAGCCACCGGGCACAAGAATCGCATCTAGCTGCTCAAGTAACTCAGTCTTACCCTCTTCAATATCCGTGGCATCAATGTACTCGATAACAACCTGAGTATCCGTCTGCACCCCAGCATGCATCAAGGCCTCGTTAAGCGACTTATAGGATTCGGTTAACTCAACGTATTTACCCACCATCCCAATGGTCACGCAATGCTTAGGATGCTCCATGGCATAAACAAGATTATCCCAGCTACTGAGGTCAGCGGCTGGTGCATCAATGCCCAGCGCATCTAATAAAATCTCATCCAACTTTTGCTGATGCAACATGGAAGGGATTTTGTAAATACTGGTCTCATCCCAAACTGAAATCACTGCATCAAAAGGAACATTGGAAAATAAAGAAATCTTACCCCGCTCATCATCTGGAATTCGACGATCAGCACGACAGAGTAAAGCATTAGGATATAAACCTATTTCGCGCATCTTTTGTACCGAATGCTGGGTCGGTTTCGTCTTAAGCTCACCCGCCGATGGGATAAATGGTACCAAGGTCAAATGCACAAAGGCCGCCCCCTGGCGTCCCAAACGTAAACTCATCTGACGAGCAGCCTCCAAAAACGGCAGGGACTCGATATCACCCACGGTCCCGCCAATCTCTACAATGGCAATATCTGCTTCACCATCAAAGGCGCGCTTGGCACCGCGGACAATAAAATCTTGAATTTCATTGGTAATGTGAGGAATCACCTGAACCGTCTTGCCCAAGTACTCGCCACGACGCTCCTTACGCAGCACCGACTCATAAATTTGGCCGGTGGTGAAGTTATTCTGCTTATGCATCTTGGCAGAGACGAAACGCTCATAGTGCCCCAAGTCGAGGTCGGTTTCTGCACCGTCTTCAGTCACAAAAACCTCACCATGCTGCAGCGGACTCATGGTCCCGGGGTCAACATTAATATAGGGATCTAATTTGAGCATCGTGACCTTAAGGCCACGTGATTCGAGAATAGCACCAAGCGATGCAGCGGCGATCCCCTTGCCCAAAGAAGATACCACACCGCCGGTTACGAATATGTATTTTGTAGACATGTCGATAATGCGCCCTCTAAGGGCCTAGCCGGAAATTTAGATTATAGCCGAGGGCGCCAAAGGATTTCATGATTAAGCGCTTCTCAGCTAAATTTAATCCTACATAAAAAATCCCCGAATTGTCTAATAACAACTCGGGGATGAGTCTGAAAAGCCAAACAACTACTCGGTGGTCTTACCGTCGAAATGCTCTTCTTTTTCGTTGGCTTTGACATCAACCACCACACCATCACGATGCTCTGGCGGGCCATAAATCGTATACAGTCTTAAGGGCTCATCGCCAGTATTAATCACATTGTGCTTGGCACCGGCAGGTACAATGGCACCGAAATCAGCCTTGATCTCGTACTCATTATCATCAATAACAAGCTTACCCTTACCCTCTTCGAAGCGAAAAAACTGATCATGCGTTTCATGCACCTCAGCCCCGATCTCCTCGCCCGGTTGTAAAGTCATTAATACAAGCTGCAAATTCTTGCCTGTGTAGAGTACCTTACGATATAAGTCATTTTCCTCGGTTAATTTCTCAATATCGTCACAAAAGCCTTTTTTAGACATAAGACATTCTCCTGTTTAGGTGAAATAATTTAGAAGAAGCATAAGCTACCTTATGCTTCATACCTAAATCATAATCGCTTCGCGCAAAAGAACCTGTGTTGAATTGTAAATTATCGGAAAAAATCAACCGCCCACAGGTGCTTATTTAGCCTCTAGAAACTCTTTTACATCCAACAAAATCAACTCATTATCGTCGGCTACATTAGGCTCACGACTGCTTGATTTAGGATAGTTATTATCATTGCCGACAACGATATAGCGGTCACCGACTACATCGACATTTTCAATGGTAAAGAAAGGAAACTGAAACTTGCCATCAATCAAATCAAACTGAGATTTGCCGTCCGGATCCTGGATATCCATCAAGTCAATATAAGCTACCTTACGGATCATCTGCTCTTCCGGTTTAAGCTCGATCTTATAAACACGCTTGAAGTTCGCCACATTATCAAAACAGCGTGTTTTATCATCGCCCTCTTTACATGCTTTATTCGCAGTCCCTTCTGTATCGTCGCGTTCAATAATCAAGCCGTAACGCTCATCGATCATATTAAAGTCACCAATTGAGTGCTTGGCATCTTCTAATGGATAGAACCATGACTTAGCGCTGTATTTCTCATCAGCTAAATTAAACTCTAACATGCGTAAGACCGGTTTACCTTCTACTTCCTCAAAGGCTTTTTTCTCGCTATCCCACAGCACCCCCTCTAATAGCGGATATAAGCTTTTACCATCAGCAGATAAGGCCATCCCCTCAAACCCTTTGGAACGACGCACTTGAAACTCCGGTAACTTGGCATCGGGACTGCCTGGTAAGGTCATACCAGGATAGTCAGGTGATTTCACTACCTTGCCATCCACCTCAGTTTCGAACACCTTAAGGACATTACCTTGACGGTCTAATTTTAATAAAAATGGACCAAACTCCTCGCCCACCCAAAAATTATCCCCAACTACCTGCAAGCTTTCAGGATCAAAATCAGCACCCGTTAAATAACGCGCTTCCGTGTCTTCGTGCGTAATACGGAACGGGATATTTTTTTGTGGATCCTTAATAAAGACCGTCTCCAAATGCTCCCATTGATCCTTGTCAAAATCAATTTTATATAAATTAAAATATAAGGCACTATCGCTCGAGTTTAATTTATTACCCAGGCCATTATCCGTTAGCAACCAAAAGGTACCATCACCATTATTAACAATACCGGAATGTCCTTGAATGGCTTGACCTTTAAATGGAAAGCTCACACCAGTGGGACGACCATTAGATTTACCCTCAATCGCACCCAAGTCATCAACACGATGCTTTTCATGGAACTTACCATTCACCTGCAAATCCTTGGGCGCATCCTCAGGCACTTGAATTTTAGTATCACCGGCTAATATCAAATGACCGGCTAGTTTTGCTGGGTATTGCTCAGCAGCCTGTAGCGCTGTCATACCAGCAGTTAAAGCAAAAAAAGTGCTTGCAACATAAGCGCTAATCGTTTTTAACTTCATCATGTCCTCTACGTGTGAGTTAAGTGGATATCGATGAAGCAGTATAAAAAGCTTTGATGACAAGCTTAGGTCGCTGTGATGACAGTTTAATGTCAATTATTTTTCAGGAATAAGACGACGGAAAAAGGGCTTATCCTCCGGATCAGCCTGCGGTGTTGCCACGATTAAATCCTTACAGACTCCCTCCGTGGTACCGCTAATAAAGCGCTGCATCTCTCGATACGTTTCAATTTGAGCGGCATCACTTAATTCCGACTCATCTGCCACCCCACCCAAGGCAATGACATTATCCTGACCAAATTCCTTGAGCATCTCATCATAAGCACAACCACAGAAATTAGCATTGCGCTTACCCGCATAAAAGGTACAAGCATTAATAAAGTTAAAACGAATTACCGTCAATTGATGCTGTGGATCGTCCTTAGCATCACCGCAAGCACTTAAGCTTAGCGCCGCTAATATAGGGATTAAAAATTTGCTGTATGGTGTCATCATAAACATCCGCTAAACTGAGATAGCGCTATTTTATAATGGCTTTTTGGCAATTAGGGTGGCAAATTGCTGCTTTATAAAACTACCGTCAGGATTACGTCGATGCAACTCGCCTACGTCCTCGTTATACTTCAGAAGCTCCCAGCCTTGATAGTAATTACGCAACTCACCCGCTTTGAAACTGAAACTGAAATCTGACTTCGCCGGATAAGCTTCGGTATCCATCGCGCAGACGATAATATTCAAGCCGCCCGCTTTGGTGGCTGCTTGCATCTGCTCGATCAGCTGAGGAATGGTTGCCGCTTTTAAGAACATCATCACCACGGTACAAAGCAACACATCATACTGTCCATCAATGCTCGGATCCTGATTAAGATCCTTGATAAAGGTGCGAATACTTTGAATGCCCTCTTGTTCGATAATCGTGTCAAGGATTTGAATCGCCTGCGGATTCACATCAAAGGCATCCACCTGATAACCATGCTGGGCCAAATACAGACTATTACGCCCACGCCCAGAGCCGATATCCAGTGCCCTATCTCCAACAAAATAAGGTGTCGCCGCCAACAACTCCGAATGGGTCAAGCTGAGACCGTAAGTGTCTTTAAAATAATTAGCGGGTAAATTGCGAAAAGATAAAGCATTGTTTTGAGTCATCGCGCTTAAGGTCCTTAACTAGATCATGGGCATATACAAAAACAGTATATTTAGATTATTGTATATGTCATAATATTTAAATATTAAACTATTAATATAATAGGATCTTTTGATAATACACCTTTTGAGAGGATACTTATGGATAACGACTTTATTGAAACGCTAAGCTATAACAAAACCGCATTACCGCTCGGCTACTATCGCCTTAAATGTGAGCTTGGCACCCTAGATGTATTAGGCCACGCTTTAATCTGGATTTTACTGACGATCGTGACCTTTGGATTGGCGCTAATTGTATTCCCCTACTATATGCAGCGCTATATTATCAATAAAACCTATGTATATGATCCCAATGACAATCGAGTAGGTCGTGTTGTTTGTGATATTGGCTTAGATAGCATGCTTGGCTATATTATTTTGTGGACGATACTATCCATTATTAGCTTTGGTATTTTATATTTTGTTTTTCTATACAAAATATATGCACATTGCTATTCTAAGAGCAAGATCGTGCCTGAGCCTGTTTAAGCTGGGATAGGCTGTCCGCTGTCTTTAAGCGATGCGTTTCGTTGAGCTTGGGGAAAGATTTCTGAACCACATGCAAAATCAAGTTACATAATATCTTACAACCTCACTTTGGAGGCACTAAGTACCTCAGTGATGGTATTTCTGAGATGCGTATTCACTTTGGACCAGGTTATCGGGTGTATTACGCTCGTGAAGATTACGTTGTTTACTTGCTACTGTGTGGTGGTGATAAGTCCTCTCAGAAACGTGACATAAAAACCGCCATCGATATGTGGAAACAAATTCAAAAGGAACGCTCATGACAACGATAGAAATTAGCCCCTACGACGCAGCAGAATATTTAAAAAGTGAGGACGCGATCATCGAATATCTTTCAGCCGCATTAGATGAAAATGATCCGGCACTCTTCTTAGCTGCGCTTTCTGATGTCGCAAGAGCACGTGGTATGACCCAGGTTGCTAAGGAGGCTGGTATTGGTCGTGAGAGCCTATATAAAGCCCTTGCCCCCAACGCTAAACCTCGCTATGACACCGTGCTAAAGCTCATGACCTCAATGGGAATTCGCCTTTCCATTAAACCTACAACTGCCCCATAAAGAGAGCTTGGTGATCACATTCGCCCGTAAATTGGTCAAAAATTGAGCAATGCACAATAAAAAGCTGCGCAGGAATTAAGCAACTGAGTTTAAATCATCTAAAATTACAAAGGGAGTGTTGCATTTTTTAGACGCAGTACTCCCGACAATTTTATTATTTAACATAAAAATCGCTTGTGAACAATAAAAACAACGACTTAGTAGCATATACTACTTTCTATTAATTCCCCAGTTCGCCCTTGCTTATCAACTCTGTGTAGCTCATAAACTCGAATCTAAAATTGAACTGACTGATGGCACCCCACTTATCCTAATCGGCATCGACAGCTTTAGAGTTTTAGGCAGCAATACCACATTAACAGTAGACACAAAAAAACCGCTTAAAGCTGTCAACGCTTAAGCGGCTAATCAATTGATTTACTTAGAATTTAGTGGCTCCCCCAACTGGACTTGAACCAGTGACCTGCGGATTAACAGTCCGTCGCTCTACCGACTGAGCTACGGGGGAACTGAACTAAGTAAAATAGTATTATGCAACTATTAAACAGATATTGCAAGTCTTTTTTAAAGAATTTTTAATTTTTATTGTTTAAATGTGCGTTTTAACAACATTCATAAAAACAGTGATAAAAACTCAAACACTTTTTAAGCAGCAAGTGATTGCTTTAAACGTAAAACCAAATCACTCACAAGGCTTAGCAGACTTGAATAAGAGCATAACTGTAGCACATATTGCAAGCTTAGGGAAGTCATATGGCTAGTTCACAAAAAAACCACTGCCCAGCTTCGCTCTTGAGAAGACGCAAAGGTCTTAATACGTGCCCCTTTCTTTAGCCATTGCAGGTGCCGCCGGCGCAGGAAAATGTATTGGGTCAAAGTGTGTCAACACACTCATTACCAAAGGCACCTCGTTTTTAATCCGTGCCTCAATCCTATCAGAAATATCATGCCCCTCGGCAATGGTCATTGTCCCTGGCAGATCAAGATGCAGCTCAACCAGGATAAAATCCCCTGCTTTACGCGTTTTAAGATCATGAAAATCAACCACACCGGGCGTTTCACGAATCGCATTGCTAATCTTATCCAAGGTCTCCTTATCCACGGAACGGTCGGCCAAGTCCATTAAGGCACTCCAGCCCATTCTCAGTCCCATGATAGCAATCATTGAGCCGACAATTAGCGACGCCACCAAATCCGCATGCATAATACCGAAAAAATGCGCCGCCAGACCAATGGCCACAACCAATGATGAAATGGAATCTGAACGGGCGTGTAGCGCATTAGCCATCAGCATCGCCGATTCAACCCGCTTTGCCTCGTGTGCCATATAACGGTATAAAAGCTCCTTAGCTACAATAGCCACCACAGCAATAAAAAAAGCAAGACCCGCATTAATTTCGAGCACCACCCCACTTTGCATGCGCTCCACACTGGTCATAATAATCTGCGCCCCAACCACAAATAGCAGTACCGCAATGATCAGCACGGCAATGGTTTCAAAGCGAAAATGTCCGAACGGGTGCTTAGCATTTGGCTTTTGCTTAGCAAAGCGGTTTGCGACTAATACCACGACATCCGATACAAGATCGGATAAGCTATGCAAAGCATCTGCAATCAAAGAATATGAAGAGGTGATTAAACCGAAGATTATTTGCAGTATCGTCAGCAGTATATTGACTAAGACACTGACAAAGGTGGATCTATTAGCCACCCTACTTCTTTCACTGGCACTTACTTTAGCCACCATAAACCTAGCTTCCTTAAAAAATCTATCTCTCAGCCCGATTGATTCATCGCACTGCGTCAATTTTGAACATTGTAGCTGATTTTATTTCAGCACCATCTAAGCTATTTAATAATCAATCTCAGTCCCAATCACGAATTTAGCCTTAGCTTAATTAAGGTGGAAAATGACTTTCAAAGCAACTTTAGCTCAAGCGGTTTTGCTATAATCAAAAAAAATACATGACTAAGCAGCAATCACCCAAATGATTTCTCCGCTAGCTTTCTCTTTAAATAACAACATCAATCGAGCAAAGTACAGTCATCCGCAGTGCACATAGAGCCACATGGCATAAGGAGGCGCAATGACAAAGGTACTTTTTACTTTAAAAAATAGGGTCGCAGATACTATCATGCTCACCTTATACGCTCGTGCCCTTGAGTCACAGCAGGCTCACCCTATTCTTTATGATGAATTTGCCCTCAAATTAGTAGCGCAGATTGATTATGATTTTTCAATTTTTGACAATATCAGCACCACAGCGGTAGGTGTCGCAATACGCAGCAAGCATTTTGATACGATCAGCCATGAGTTTATTGAAAGCCATGCACAACCAATCGTGGTGATTATCGGTTGTGGTCTGGATACACGTAAACAACGGCTAGGTCCCATCGCTGATAAAGCAGTATTTATTCAATTAGACTTGCCGGAGGTGATTGACTTTAGACGCCAGCTATTACCACCTGGACCTAATGAGCAGCTTATCCGTGCCAGTTTATTGGAAACAGCATGGATGGACGAGTTACTGGCACACTATCCACAGGGTGATTTTCTTTTTATCGTTGAGGGTGTGCTGATGTATCTTAGCCAGGAGGAGAATCAGCAATTCTTTTATGCGCTCGCAGAGCGTTTTATCGGGGCGCAGCTGCACTTTGATATATTCAACCAATGGATGAGTCAACACACAGCTTGGCATCAGGGTGTCAATCGCACCCAAGCTAGCTTTAATTTCGGCCTCAATAACAGTAAACTGATTGAAAGATGGCACCCAAGACTACACCAAGAAGCCTCGTGGCTTTTAAATGATTTCCCCGAGTGGTATCGCATGGGACTTCCCTTTGTGAGCTTATATCTGCTATCTTATCCTATTCGCACCGCTTGTAAATTTCTTAAATTCACCATCAAGCAGCCAGAGAATTAAGCAGGAGTTTTTCACGTGAAGCCGATTTTATTAAGTTTATTAAATATCGCAGCCGAGGATAAAGCAAGGCTCAATGCGCACTATGAGATTATCGAGATTAAAAATTTAGATGAGGCTTCTACGCTAAGCCCTGAGACCTTAGCACGGGTCACGGCACTGTACGGCTCGGCCACTAAGCCATTGAGCCTCGAATTTCTAGAGGCGCTGCCTAATTTACAGGTCATTAGTAGCTTCGGTGTCGGTTACGATCCCTATGATGAAGAATATATCCGCCGTCGCCAAATCCGCCTCGGCTACACGCCCGATGTCTTAAATGACTGTGTGGCTGATTTAGCCATGGCCCTGATGCTAGATGTGGCTCGTCAAGTTAGCGTCTCCGATCGCTATGTGCGCGCAGGTCGCTGGCTGAGTGACGGTCCCTATCCGCTAGGCGTCAGTGTGACGGGCAAGCGCCTAGGTATTTTAGGCATGGGTCGCATTGGTTTAGAAATCGCAGCGCGCGCCAAGGGTTTCCGCATGCAGATTTATTATCATAATCGCAACCCTCGCCAAGACCTGGCCGAGGACTATCACTATATCGCCTCGCCCATTGAACTCGCTAAAGCTGTCGATTATTTAATCGTCGCCACCCCAGCCACTGCTGAGACTGAGAAAATCGTCAATCAACAAGTATTAGAAGCGCTTGGACCACAATCCTATTTAATTAATATTGCGCGCGGTGCGGTAGTTGATGAAGCCGCCTTAGTCAAGGCATTACAAAACAAAACCATCGCCGGCGCTGGGCTGGATGTTTTTGTTAATGAGCCGCAGGTACCAGAGGCCCTCTTTGCCTTAGACAATGTAGTGATCACTCCGCATGTAGCCAGTGCGACGGTAGAGACGCGCAACGCCATGCGTGAACTATCAATTCAGAACTTTCTACACTTTGCCGAGTTCGGTGAGGTCAAAGTAGCCGTGCCTTGGGCGCAGTATGGTGCGTAATTAGCGTAATCCTCTACCGCCACGCTTAGCCTTGCGTTTCAAACCATTCAAACGCAATTCACTCACAATCACGCCAAGCACGATCAAGCCGGCACCGATAATAGACAAAAACGGTAGACGTTCACCATAGAGTCTACCGAAAACCCCACCCCATACCGGCTCAGCAGCATAAATCAAGGTTGCCCGAGTGGCTGAAACATGCTTTTGCGCCCAATTCATGGTCGTTTGTATCACTGCACTAGCAAAGCCCATCAATAATACAATCGCCATCAAGCCCCACGAAAAATCAGGCACCTGCTCACCCACCCCGGCGGACACAGTAAAAGCAATGATTGAGGTAACCAACAACTGCAGCACCGTGACACGAATTAAATTAATTTTACCGGCATAGCAACTAATTAAAATAATTTCAGCGGCGATAGCGAGCGCACCTAAAATCGTGAATAACTCCCCTCGCCCAAGTAGCGTACCTTCCAAACCATCAGGGCCAGCAAGACAAGCTAAACCCATAAACGCAAGCATAATGCCCAAGGCATTCAGCCGAGTCGGGCGTCGCTTTAAAAACAACCATTGCAACAAAGGCACCAATGGCACATAGAGTGCTGTTAAAAAAGCGGATTTACTACTGGGGATCGTCTGCAATCCCAATGTCTGTAGACTATATCCTAGAAATATACAAACACCGATCGCGATACCAGCCTTTAGCTCCTCAAAACTCAAGCCCCTTAACACCTTTGGCGAACAAAGTGCGACTGCAGCCGCTGCGCAGGCAAAGCGCAAACCCACAAAGAAAAAGGGCTCGCTCATACTCAGTGCGATCTGCACAATCAAAAATGTGCCGCCCCAGAAAACCGTAATGAGCATTAAGGCCAATTCGGCTTTACCGAATGGCCTATACTCTGTCGAAGACTGCTTCACCAACACACCGAATTAAAAAAGCATTTAGCTCACGGTTTTTTTAAGACCCGCAGCAGATAAAATCAAGCCTACAAGCATACCCAGCAAAGCCGGTACAATCCAGCCTAAACCAATCGCATGCCAAGGTAAATAACTCGCTAACCACGCCTTGGCCTCTGGGCTAAGCGTAAATGCCGCATCCCACGCATCTACCAGACTGACCGCAAGCGTTGCCAGCATGGTACAAATATAGACAATACGACGCCCTTTAAAAAGCGAATTGGCAAAGGTCAAAAGAATTAGTACAACCGTCAAGGGATATAAGAGCATCAATACCGGAATAGAGAAATTGATGATCCCTTCGAGCCCCTTATTCGCTAAGCCACAAGAAATTAATGTGAAAATAATCACAAACAACTTATAACTGAGCTGTGGCATCAACCGACTAAAATACTCAGCACACGCAGCAATCAAGCCCACCGCCGTACTTAAGCAAGCCAACAGAATGATCACCAATAACAGCAAATTACCCATGCTGCCCCAATAGTAATGAGCCGTTTCAGAGAGCACGGCGGCGCCGTTAGACAGCCAGCCAGTCACCTCCACACTGCCTGCACCCAAATACGTCACTAAACCATAAACCACGGCTAAACAAAGCGCTGCCAACAAACCGGCACCCATCGTTAGGCGCATCAATTGCTCATTCGCTTTTACCCCTTCGGCTTGTAACACACCAATCACAACAATCGCAAACACTAAGGAAGCCAAGGCATCCATGGTTTGATAACCGGCTAAGAAACCCTCAACTACCGGGTGCATCGCATAGGCACCTTGGGGGGCTGTCAGTTCACCCATTGGGTCAAGCAACGATTTAAAGGCTAAAATCGCAATACTCACTAATAGCACGGGAGTTAATATCTTACCAATACGGTCTAATAACTTACTGGGGGACATCGCCAGCCAGAAAGCCACTGCAAAAAAAACGATACTAAACAGCAATAAACCCCAAGTACTAGATGTCTCCGAACCTAGATATGGGCTCACACCAACCTCATAGGCCACCGTAGCCGTCCGCGGCATGGCAAATAAGGGACCGATAGAGAGATAAAGGGTGACAGCAAAAAAGACACCAAAAAGCGGACTCACACGCGAAGCTAAATGCTGCACATCACGAGCGCCTGAGTAAGACATGGCCAAAATACCGAGCAAAGGCAAACCGGCACCGGTGAGGACAAAACCCATGACCGCTTCTAAATAATTGGCTCCAGCCTGCTGCCCCATATGCGCAGGGAAAATAAGATTACCGGCACCAAAAAATAATGCAAACAGCATTAAGCCGGTGCTGACAAATAAGGCTAAGGGTGATTTTTTTGACGCTTGAACGGACATAAAAATGATATAAATTTAAAACAAAATAAACAATAAAATCCTAGCACAAAACAAACAAAGTGCCCTTGCTACTAAAGCCAAGGATACAACTTAGTACCACCGATAAAGCGCAAACAGCAAGCTCACAAAAATCGTCAAGGCAATAATGATTTTCATCATCAGATCGCCATTGATCCCTAGCCATTTAAAAAAAGCACCAATGGTACTTTGCCAGTAAATATCAACGCTACGACTGAAAAATCGCAAAACCCAAAAGGCGATAAGAAATAAAAATAAAAAACGAATAACAACTGCCATCGCAAGCCACTACAATAAAAAAGACGACCATCATGATTTTACTACGAGGTCGTCTTTTAGTTCAGCAACACAAGTCTGTTGACTTGCTTACACGCATTTATGCATTTTCCTCACGAGCGGCACGCTTACGCTCATGCTCTAATAAATAACGCTTACGCAAACGAATACTCTTTGGTGTGACTTCAACCAATTCATCATCGTTAATAAACTCGACTGCATACTCAAGCGTCAATTGCACTGGAGGCGTTAAGCGAATCGCTTCATCATTACCCGAGGCGCGCACGTTAGTGAGTGCTTTGGTACGGATGGGGTTCACCACCAAGTCATTATCACGATTGTGAATACCCACAATCATGCCCTCATACAAAGGCTCACCCGGTGATACGAACATACGACCGCGATCTTGCAAATACCAGAGCGCATAGGCTACCGCTTCACCATGATTCTGACTAATCAGTACGCCATTACGACGACCACCAATCATTCCCTCTTTGGCCGGTGCATAGCTATCAAAGATATGGCTAATTAAACCCGTCCCATGCGTTAAGGACATGAACTCCGTTGAAAAACCGATGAGGCCACGTGCGGGGATACGGTATTCGAGACGGGTACGACCACGACCATCCGACTCCATATTTAATAACTCACCGCGACGACGACCGATCTCCTCCATGATGCCGCCCTGATGATCGTCATCCAAGTCAATGGTTAACAGCTCCATCGGTTCACAGCGCACCCCGTCAATCTCGCGATATACCACACGCGGACGAGAAACCGCCAACTCATAACCCTCGCGGCGCATATTTTCTAATAAAATGGTTAAATGTAACTCACCGCGACCGGCCACTTCGAACACCGTTTCATCATCCGTATCACGCACACGCAAGGCCACATTCGTCTTAGTTTCACGCTCTAAGCGCTCGCGAATTTGACGACTGGTGACAAACTTACCTTCACGACCCGCCAGTGGTGAGGTGTTCACCATAAAATTCATGGTTAAGGTAGGCTCATCAATTTTTAGCATGGGTAAGGCTTCGGGGTGATCAATATCACAGATGGTGCAACCGATACCGATATCCTCAATCCCGTTAATTAAAACAATATCACCAGCCTGAGCCTCTTTAACCAACTCACGCTGTAAGCCCTTAAACTTAAGCACTTGGTTAATGCTGGCATTAAACTGTTTGCCCTCTGGACCAAATTTTACCGTGACTCGCTGCCCTGGTTTGATAGTACCGCGATTAACCCGACCAATGCCGATAACGCCCACATAGCTGTTATAGTCTAAGGAAGTAATCTGTAACTGTAAGGGCTCATCGGCCTTTTCATCACGCACCGGCACATACTTAAGAATCGTTTCAAAAAGTGGTGCTAGGGTTCCCTCACGTACATCTGGCTCCAAACCAGCATAACCTGATAAGCCTGAAGCGTACACAATCGGGAAGTCCAACTGTTCATCAGTCGCACCTAGCTTATCAAATAGATCAAAGGTCACATCAATCACATGATCCGGACGCGCACCCGGGCGGTCGATTTTATTAATAACCACAATCGGCTTTAAACCTAAGGCTAAGGCTTTTTGCGTCACAAAACGCGTTTGTGGCATCGGTCCTTCAACCGCATCCACCAGTAACAAGACCCCATCCACCATTGACAGCACACGCTCTACTTCACCACCGAAGTCAGCGTGTCCCGGGGTGTCAATAATATTAATATGGGTACCCTCATACTCGACCGCACAGTTTTTGGATAAGATCGTAATACCACGCTCTTTTTCAATATCACCGGAGTCCATCACACGGTCATCAACCGCCTCATGGGCTTCAAAAGTACCGGATTGGCGTAACAACTGATCAACCATTGTTGTTTTACCATGGTCAACGTGAGCAATAATTGCAATATTACGAAGCGCTCGGCTCATAAAGATTTCCTATTTTAAAAGTTTCTCGGGCACCCAACGAGCGGGTACTTTTTCTAAGGGAATTAAATGTTGTTGTAAGGTGGCGGGATCAGTTTCCACCTCAGCGTGTAGTTGGTCGAGGGTGACGGCATTGTCCAAATAAAAATCGCCAACGCTTAAACGACGCAAGGCCTTTAAATACGCAAAGCAACCAAGTGCTCTGCCAATATCCTGAGCCAAGGTGCGGATATAGGTCCCCTTGGAGCAAGCAACATCAAGCACCAGCTGAGCACCTGCCAATTCAATTAAATCAATGCTATAAATCGTCACTTGGCGTGGCTCACGCTCAAGCTCAATGCCCTGTCTGGCATATTCATAAAGCGGCTTACCATCCCGTTTTAAGGCTGAGTGCATCGGTGGGATCTGTTGAATCTCGCCAATAAACTGCTGCAGCACCGCTAATACTCGGTCTTTAGTTAAATCAATGCCAGCAAGTTCAGCTTGGGCTACTATCTCACCAGTTAAATCACCAGAATCGGTTTCCGCTCCCAGACTTAAAGTGGCACGATAGCTTTTATCGGCTGCCAACATGTTGGTCGATATTTTAGTTGCTCGACCAAAACAGCAGACTAATAAGCCGGTTGCAAAGGGATCTAAGGTACCCGTATGACCGGCTTTGTTGGCATTAAACAGCCGTCTCGCACGTTGCAATGCCTGATTACTGGATAAATCAACGGCTTTATCCAACAACAAGACCCCCGTGATATCCTCACCGCGACGTCTTCTTGCCATGAACTACCCCTTGATTTCAGTATTGTCAAAGGCGTCTAATTCACCATCATCAGCCGATGACTCAACGCCCATCGCCTTATCAATTAAGCGACTCATTTCGATGCCACGCAATAAATGATCATCATGAAAAAAACGCAAGGTCGGCACCGTATGAATATGCAGCATTTTAAATAATAAAGAGTGTAAATAACCCGCCTTTTCATTTAATGCTTGCTCTGACACCTCTGGCGCTTGACCAATGACCGTAAAGTATACTTTGGCATGCGCATAATCAGCGCTTAATTCTACGTGGCTTAAGGTAACCAGACCCACGGCGCTCACACTCAGTTCGCGCTGGATCAAACCGGCCAAGTCCTTTTGAATTTGCTCGGCCAAGCGCGTATTGCGACTGCCGGCTTGCTTGGCCTTAGACTTATGTCTACTCATAAAAAACTCTAATTAAAGACTACGTGCAATCTCTTTGATTTCGAAGACCTCAAACTGGTCGCCAATCTCAATATCATTATTGCCACGTAAGGTGATACCACAATCAAAGCCGGAGCGAACCTCACGCGCATCGTCCTTGAAGCGCTTCAAGGAATCCAAGGCACCTGTCCAAATCACCACGTTATTACGTAATTGACGGATGGAGGAATCACGTCGCACCACACCCTCAGTCACCATACAACCAGCAACCTTGCCAATACGAGAAATGGTGTACACCTCACGTACCTCGACCATACCGATCACATCCTCACGCTTCTCTGGCGCAAGCATACCGGACATCGCCGCTTTGACCTCATCGATCGCATCATAAATAACATTATAGAAGTGCATATCAATGCCATTTGACTCAGCCACACGGCGAGCCTGTACATCAGCACGTACGTTAAAGCCGATAATGACTGCATTCGATGCGGTTGCCAAGTTCACATCACTTTCGGACACGCCGCCCACACCGGAATAAACCACATCTACCCGCACCTCATCGGTTGACAGCTTTTGCAATGACTGTACTAAGGCCTCTAAGGAACCCTGTACATCCGTCTTCACAATTAAGGCTAAGGTCTGTAAGCCCTCTTGGATATTATCAAACATGGACTCCAGCTTCGCTGCTTGCTGACGGGCTAATTTCACATCACGATACTTACCTTGACGGAATAAGGCAATTTCACGTGCCTTACGCTCATCAGGAATCACCTGCACTTCATCCCCTGCCTTAGGCACATCGGATAAACCTTGAATCTCGACCGGATAGGAAGGACCCGCTGCTTCGACCGCCTGGTTATTTTCATCCACCATAGCGCGGACACGACCATAGCTAGCACCCGCTAACACCACATCGGTACGACGTAAGGTACCGTTTTGTACCAAAATTGTCGCCACCGGACCGCGACCTCTATCTAATTGTGCCTCAATCACAATACCGCTAGCAGGAATATCTTCTTGCGCTTTTAACTCCAATATCTCGGCTTGTAGTAAGACGTTTTCTAATAAATCATCAATGCCTTGACCGGTTTTAGCAGACACCGGCACAAAGGGCACATCACCACCGTACTCCTCAGGAATCACACCCTCAGCAACCAACTCCTGCTTCACACGCTCAGGATTGGCTTCCGGTTTATCAATCTTGTTGATAGCAACAACCATCGGCACATTAGCCGCTTTAGCATGACTGATCGCCTCACGTGTTTGCGGCATCACACCGTCATCTGAGGCAACCACCAGAATCACCACGTCGGTTACTTCGGCACCACGTGCACGCATTGCGGTAAAGGCCTCATGCCCCGGGGTATCGAGGAACGTCATCCAGCCACCCTCGGTCTTAACGCGATACGCACCGATATGCTGCGTAATACCACCGGCCTCACCAACTGCTGTTTTTGAGCGACGAATATAGTCAAGCAAGCTGGTTTTACCATGATCCACGTGACCCATCACGGTCACCACGGGAGCGCGCGGCACCAATGGCACATCACTAAAGTCAAAACCCTCTTCCAAAAAGGTCTCGGGGTCGTCCAATTTGGCCACCACGGCCTTATGACCTAATTCCTCCACCACAATCATGGCGGTTTCCTGATCCAAGACCTGATTGATGGTAACCATTTGGCCTAACATCATCATGCGCTTAATTACTTCGGATGCCTTAACTGACATCTTATGTGCTAAGTCGGCAACGGTAATGGTTTCCGGCACATGAATTTCGCGTGAGATAAACTCTGGCTCAGGACGTGGTTGCTGCTGTTGACGTTGACGGCCCCCGCGGTTACGATTACGCCCACGACCACCGGCGGCGCGCCAACCGTCTTCCTGCTCAGCAGCGGCGGCACCGCCACCACGGCGCTCTTCAGCAACGGCTGAACGACGGCCACGGGCACCATCGGTAAAGCCACTGTCAGCCCGATCGCCACGACGTGATGGTGTGGAAGATTTGCTTTCTTTTTTAGGTGCCTTTTTAGTTTGTACCTTTTCTTCGGGCGCAGCTTCTGCACGCATCGCCTTGCGCGGTCGATTTAACATGGCACTAATGGCTTGAGCCTCTTCCTCGGCTTTGCGGCGCGCTGCTTCGCGTGCTTCTTCAGCCGCTTGCTCGGCTGCCTCTTGACGAGCCTGCTCATCTGCGACTTTTTTAGCGGCTGCAGCCGATTTTTGAGTCTGCGCTTCTGTAGCTTGCGCTTGTTGCTGAGCCGCACGTTCCTCCGCTTTGGCCTTAGCCTCTGCGGCTGCTTTGCGCTCAGCCTCAGCCCTTGCTTTGGCCTCTTGCTGTGCTTTCTCCTCAGCTAATTTAGCCTCTGCGGCAGCCTTGGCTGCTTGAGCCGCCCGAGCCGCTTCCTCTTCAGCTGCCTTCTTCATAGCAGCTAAATCCTCGGCCTTGCGCTGCTCAATCGCGGATTTTTGCGCATCCAAAGAAATACTACGTCGCTTGCGCACCTCGACCTGTACACGGCTACCATCGGCCTGACGGATTTCCGAGGTCTTACGACGGGTAAGTGTAATTTTCTTTGCTGCTGAACCAGTGCCGTGACTTGATTGCAGTTTATCCAACAATTTTTTCTTGGCCGCTGGCGTCACAATATCATCCACAGAATTAAGCTCCACCCCGGCAGAACGTAATTGCTCTAATAACGTGTCAGCAGGCATATTTAAATCTCGGGCGAATTGTGAAACAGTAATTTTAGTCATTCGGCTCTCTTTATCAACAACAAACTATTTTATATAAATTAATCAATCCGATGCATCAGGCACGGCACTACTTACTTAGAGGTACTATCCTCAGCCCCATCTTCAAACCAATGGGCTCGTGCTTTACTAATCAACTCAGCCGCAACCTCCGGCTCTAAACCGGTGTATTCAACTAACTCATCGGTCGCCAAATCCGCCAAATCATCGCGACTACGAATGCCACGATCAAATAGCTCGGCAATAAGCGTCGGAGTCAATTCCTCGAACTCACGCAGATCCGGCGCTTCTTCTAGCTTTTCCTCAGTTTCAATGGCTTGTACTAGGAGTGAATTACGCGCACGACTACGTAACTCATTAACCAAATCCTCATCAAAACCATCAATGGACAATAGCTCTTCGACTGGTACATAAGCCACCTCTTCAAGACTACTAAAGCCCTCGTCAATCAAGATTTCAGCGATTTCGGCATCAACATCTAATTGCTCAACAAAAAGCTGAGAAAGACGCTGATTCTCCTGCTCCTGACGTTGCTGACTCTGTTCTGGGGTAAGAATATTAATCTGCCAACCGGTCAACTCCGAGGCAAGACGCACGTTTTGACCACGTGTACCAATCGCCTTTGGTAGGTTCTCTTCATCAACCACCACATCCATGGAATGTCTATCCACATCAACTAAAATCGACTCAACAATGGCTGGCGCCAATGCGCTAATCACAAACTGCGCGGGCTCGTCATCCCATAAAACGATATCAATCATTTCTTCGCCGATTTCCTTACGCACTTCCATCACACGTGAACCACGCATACCGACGCAAGTACCAATCGGGTCAATCCGCTTATCGTAAGCTACCACCGCAATTTTAGAACGCAAACCAGGCTCACGCGAGACTGCTTTAATCTCTAATAAACCCTGCTCAATCTCAGGCACTTCATTTTCAAATAGCGCACGTACAAACTCAGGTGCGGTACGCGAAACAATAATTGGCTGACTACGTGACTCACGATCCACGCTAGTAATATAAGCGCGTACACGGTCGCCATTGCGTAAATTTTCGCGAGGCAACATCTCAGAGCGTGGTAGACGCGCCTCCACACGACCACTTTCTAAAATCACATCGCCACGGTCAAGGCGCTTCACTGTACCGGAGAAGATCTCCTCACCGCGCTGTAAGAACTCCTCTAAAATCTGCTCACGTTCGGCATCACGGATACGCTGCATAATCGCCTGACGAGCAACTTGCGCACCGATACGACCGACTTCGGCAGCGCCTAAAGGCTCAACAATATACTCACCCACCTGAATGCCTGGCTGTATCTCTTGTGCATCCGAGTAAATCTCCTGACGATCTGGCTCCTGCAAACCGGCCTCATCAGGCACCACTAACCAACGGCGAAAGCCTGAGAACTCACCGGTACTACGATCGATTTTAACCACCACATCGGCACCCTCTTCGTCCAGCTGTCTACGCATCGCTGACGCTAAAGCAGCCTCAACCGACTCATAAACCACATTGACATCAAGGGACTTTTCACGCGCTAGTGAATCCACAAGGATTAAAATTTCTCGACTCATTTCTTTTTACCTTTTCTGAAATCTAGTACAGGATCCAACTTAGCTTTTTCTACATCGCTATAACAAAAAAGCAAAGTCTGAGTATTTTTTTTGTCTTCAATTATCAAACTAAAAACAGGATTTGATTCAGCATCTGCTTTGACCGCTAAATCCTCTGGCAGCTCTGCTGGACCAGCCTCTAACACACCAGTAAACACCTTGCGATTATCAATGGCGTGGCGCAGACGACACTCGACCCGCTGCCCAATAAATCGCTTAAAATCTGCTATCGTACGTAAAGGACGATCAACCCCTGGAGAACCCACCTCCAGACGCTTATAGTCGATATCCTCCACCTCGAAGATCCGCGACAAAAGACGTGAGACCTGCTCACAGTCATCAATCGTAACACCGCCCTGCTTGTCAATAGTAACGCGTAACAGACCTAACGGCGCACGCTCCACCTCAACAAGCTCAAGCTCTAAGGCAAGCCCCTGAATGGCTTGCTCAGTTAGGGTAAATAAATCACTCATACATCAGAAATAAAAAATGGGCTTAAAGCCCATCATAAACAATCAGCCACTGCTATCGCCCATGTCGAGATAGAACTCAAGACACCAGCGAGGGCCATAGGCTCTGCCATATGATATCGGTGATATCGGCTAAATCAATCACAGTCACAGCAAAACGATCGACTTTAAAGGCTACTCGCTATAACGCTAATATAGTGGTTAGCAAGTAATTATAACAAAACAATCAATTACTTGCTAGATTATTGTGGCAAAGGCCATAATTCACTATAGAATGAGGGCGGCTAATTAGGTTTATCGTAATCCAGGCTTGAGCGACGCTTTTTATGCTCAATTTTCACATCCCGTGGGGCACGACGCTGATAGGCATAATCCAGTGCTGCATCGCTTAAGATCGGCTCATGCCCACCGGCTGCCGGACGGGCATTACGCCGCGCACCAGCGCGCACCGCCTTTTGTGGCGCCGTCACAGTACGCGCACGATGACGAGCAGAGGCGGCATCAGAGCCAGTAACCGTCAAGGCACGACGCTGATAAGCACCGGTCACTGCGGTGGCGCGACTGCGGCTTGGTGGCTGAGCACCCTCAAATCCCGGCGGCATCGCATTAGCGTTAGAGATTGGTTGGCGTGGTTGCTGACGAGCTTGACGCATAGATTGCCGGCGAGCATTTCTACCCTTGGGCGCCCCTTCGGCTTCTGGCAGGACCATACCCATCTCAGCCATCAAAGCCAAGACCACATCTACCTCTAGTTCCTGCCAACGACCACGACTCAAATTACGCGGTAAGCTAATATCACCAAATCGGGTACGCAACAAACGTGAGACGGTCAGGCCAAAGCTCTCGAACATCCGCCGCACCTCTCGATTACGTCCTTCAAATAAGGTGACACGATACCAACGATTACTGCCCTCTCCACCAATAAAGTCGACCGTGTTAAATTTGGCAGGACCGTCTTCTAAGCTAATACCTTTGAGCATTTGCTCGCGTTGACTCTCTTCGAGTTCACCTAAAATGCGCACCGCATATTCACGCTCATAGCCGTAGCGTGGATGCATCATGCGATTAGCAAAATCACCGGAAGTAGTAAATATCAACAAGCCCTCGGTATTTAAATCCAAACGACCAACCGATAACCATTTGCCACTTTTTAAATTTGGTAAGCGCGAGAATACCGTTGGGCGACCCTCCGGATCATCGTGCGTCACAATTTCACCGGCTGGCTTGTAATATAAAATCACCCGCGGTGGGCGCCCTACGCGCGGACGTCGCACCACACGACCATTGACCTTAACCACATCCTCTTGACCCACACGCTGACCCACATGCGCAGGCTCTCCATTGACGCTAACACGACCAGCAATAATTAGTTGCTCCATGTCGCGACGGGAACCTACACCTGCATCAGCTAGCACTTTATGCAATTTAGGTCGAATTTGATCGTTGTTTAAAAACTTGGCAACACGCTGCTCGCTGTCGGCCGCTAGATTGTAACGACCTAAATCAAGCTCCTCTTCTTGTAATAAGGCCGTATCTAATGTCTCTTCGATAAACTCAAGCGCCTCTGGTGAGCTTGAGCGACGCGCTTGACGACGCATTGTGTGAGGCTTGGTTGGCTTACCATCTTGCGCTTGGCGTGGCGCCTGCGTACGACCACGACGCGCACCAGACGCTGCGGATTTAGTGTGGCGCCGTGCCCCTTGCTGCGACGCAACTCGCTTGCCACCAGCAGATGCGCTTGCTTGCAATCCCTCGCTAGGCGTACTCATCGATTGCGTGGCAGTATGCTCCGCTGCTTGCAGCTCTTTTGATGGCGAAACACGACGAGTACGTCGACCTGCCAGTTCGACTTGACGCTCACGACGAGCACTAGAAGCACCGCTAGGACGGGATTTTTTAGTGGAAGCGACTGCCTCAGCACCTACTGCGGCACCCTGAGTTGCTTGTGGGTTGGCTTTAGCTTCAACACTGGCATCAGCACGGCGACGACGAAAAGGCGTTCTCAACTTACGTCCACGACGCTGTTCAACAGGCTTAGTAGCCGAGGTTTGAGTTGTTTCAATATCCATTATTATAAATAAACCTACCTATTGATCACTTTCGGATCGATTTTCTAATTGTTCATTGACAGGCGCTATCTCATTGGCACTGTCTGCCGTCATCGCCACCTCATCGTCCGAGGATGAACTAGACAGTTGTGGCGCTTTCCCCGCTTCGTCAAGGGCCAGGGCTATTTCCTGCTGCAAAGAAGCGTATGACTCATCATCTGCGACCAAAGCGTCATGAAAGGACTCTAACGGTGGCAAATCAGCACGTGATTGCAAACCCAAATCGCTCCAAAACTGCTCAGTAATGCCGAGCAATGAAGGGCGCCCCGGACCATCTCGATAGCCTACGACCTCGATCCACCCTCGATCCTCTAAGGTTTTAATGATCTGCGAGGATACGGTAACACCACGAATACTTTCAATATCTCCCCGGGTCACGGGATAACACCAAGCGATAATTGCTAATGTCTCCATCACAGCCCGAGAATATCGCGGCGGTCGCTCCGGATTAATTAATTCGAAGTACTTTTGCATGGCCGGTCGGCTCTGAAAACGCCACCCCTCAGCCACCTCAACCAATGCCAAGCCCCTATCCACCCAAGCCAATTGCAATTGCTCAATGGCTTGCAACACCATCGCCCGATCAACTTCCTCGTGTTCGGCAAATAACTTGGTAATTTGATTAGTACTCATCGGCTCATCGGCGCATAACAAAACCGCCTCTACGACTCGCCCAAGCTCTGGTAGATCCATGAATTTAAATAACGGGGGACAAAAACTCAGTCTAAGGTATCGCTGTCACTTGGATTGATTCTTTTTAAAATTCCCAAGCACTCGGTTGATGAGACATTTTAGCAACATCCGCTCGGCTAAAGCAATTTAAAAAGACATTTCTGACAATAAAAACAACGAACAAGCACAATTAAACACCCCAGATAGCCTTTTACTATGTAAACACACCCTCGGCATTACTCAATTCCTGCCCACTTGTGCGTTTGCACACTCAATTGCCAATGCACCTTATTTGTTTGAACAGTGGCATTGAGTAAGCCTATCAAACGAATCGTCTGATGAATATTCATCTCCCTCTCTTCTTCCAAGGGTGATAAATAATAATGCTGAGCCTTAATTTTCTCTGCCATCGTTTGAGCAAAATGCATAAACTGTCGTTCTTTTTCCGTGACCTCAAAAGGGTAATACTCTCCGAAAATCGAAACACCGATGAGTGGAAAATTTCGTTAAACTATTTGTTATATTTAAATTTAAAGGAATTTTTCATGCGTAGAAAACAATTTACCGAGCGACAAATCTTATCTATTCTTAAACAGCATGAGAGCGGCGTGAGCGTTGCTGATTTGTGTCGTGAGCACGGCATGAGCCAATCTGCTTTTTACAAATGGCGTAGCAAATATGCCGGCATGGACTCGTCAATGCTCAATGAGCTAAAACGCCTACAGGAAGAGAATGCGAAGCCTAAGAAGCTTTACGCTGAGGAGCGGTTAGTTTTCGAGGCGAGAAAGGAGCTACTTGAGGGAAAGTGGTAAAGCCATCGCTACGAAAAGCGATGGCAAGAACACTTGTATCACGTCAAGGCTTTGCTGTCAGGTTAGCTTGCCGAACGGTGGGTATTAGCACATCAAGTTATTACTATCAAAGTAAAGGAAAGGCTGAGGACGAGCAGATTGCCGATTGCTTGATTAAACTTACCCAAGCCAATAAGCGTTGGGGCTTTAAACTATGCTTTTTTTATCTTAGAAATGTCCAAGGCGTTGTTTGGAATCATAACCGTGTTTACCGCATCTAC